>NZ_JAVRBR020000136.1:0-11548 GCF_034531165.2 Dendronalium sp. ChiSLP03b
ACCTGAATGAGCGTCATTCATTCAGGTATTCGGGAGTTCGCGTTTTTCGTTATTAACATTACAACAAACACAACCACACTCTCAGTATTCATCAACACAAACACCAATATGGAAACCATAAAAGTCAACAACAGCGTTTTCTTAATCCCACCCAGCCAACCAAAACTTCAAGCTAACTGCGCTAAGGAATACGGGCAATTTCTCTTGGACTGTCCACCGAAGCTGACAATTTTGGAGGCACAACAAGGAGGATATCTCAAAGGAAACAAGGCTGATTTTGCGATCGCAATCTCACGCCCAGACCGCTTACTCACAATCAACGAGAACTTCACCAACGAAGCATTCACCGAACTGTGGGTGATTCCTGTTGCTGGTGGACTCAAAGACCAGTTTAAAGGGCCAGCTTCTATGCTGCTTTCGTTTCTAATGCACCGCCGGAGTAAAGACAGTTTCGCCGGACTGTACAACCATTTCGCGCATCGTGCTTTCCAGCAATGGTGTGAGGAAGGAATGCCGGGAGATCCGAAAGAGTTCTGCTATGAGGCGATCGCATCTGTCCTGAAAAACTACATTTTCTGTGCCGAGTTTCAGAAAGTTGAAGGTGCGCTTGGTACATACTGGTTCATTCAGTGGAGTTACCGCAACCCAGAGTCTGATTTTGAGAAAGATGCTCTCGTTGCTGCCGAAATGATTCGTAGCGGTGCGGAGTCGGGCGCGACATTGGACTGGGTAACGAATGAGACTTACGAAAGATGGGCGTTGAATGCAGAAATTAGACCTGCATTGCCAGCAGTCTCGGAGGCAGAAGCAAGGGCATCGTTACAACCACAGAATCAGGCAGTTGTACCGAGTAAAAGACGGTAATTAACAAGCAATAACGGCGATTTACTCTCAGAATCGCCACACCAACTAATTATGAAACAACTAACTGGATTTACCCCAATTGCTGCATTACCAGAATCAACTGCGGCTTCTCTTCAACAACGATTAATAGCAACAATTCATTGGCTAGATGAGCAGGGTGCAGCAAGCGAGACTAATCTCAATCTTTTAATAGCGATTGCTCAATCAATCCTTTGGTCTGAAGAGTCATATGCCAGATTTCTGCAATGTGGTTTTGATGCAGCAATTGAGTTATTTGATAGTGACGTCAAGAGGCGCAGTTGGGTAAAACAACTCAATCTTTTGTGCAAATACCCACTGCGAAGCTTAAGGAACGTATTAAACAACTGTGTGAATACTACGGGATTAAGTTTGTAGAAACCGAGGAATCGTACACCAGTAAAGCTAGTTTTTTAGACGGTGATTTCTTGCCTACTTTCGGTGAAAAACCTGAAGGGTGGGAGCCATCGGGAAAACGAGTTAAACGTGGGATGTACCGGACTGCAATAGGCAAAATGATTAACGCTGATTTGAATGGTGCGGCGAATATCTTGAGAAAAGTAGAGACACAATTAGGCTTGTGCCTAGTCAAGGTCTGTAGGCGAGTTTTGACCCTCGCTACCAGATTCAAAATCTGGGAAACCAAAGCTTTAAAGCGAAGGGAAGCGGATTCATCTCTTCCCGTAGCATCAGCTTAGAATCCCCGCGCATTTATGCCGGGGAGAGGTCAAAGTTGCAGTGAAATTGCAAAAAACCTTTGTTTGCATTCAACGACTGTTACTTATTGGGTTAGACAGGGTTGGTTGAAAGCCACAAAGCGTTCTATTAGTTGTTATCAAGTCAGAAGCCGAGATTTGAAGCAGTTTTTCAAGAATCCTCCGCAGTCTATCAGGCATCGGATTGCAGCGATAGATCCGCTCCTTGTCAGGTATTTGGTAGGGTAATCAACAGTGAAAGTAAAATAAAATTATCCTCCGCTTAAACCCTATCATGCTGCTCCCAGAACTCGAACAACAACTCCTTCAACTTGACCAGAATGAGAAACTGTATATTATCCAACTCCTAGCCCAAAGCCTGACGATACAAGACACCCACTCAGAACAACCAACCAAACTCTCAGAATTCTTTCGTCACTCCCCCCTGGCACAAGTCAGTGAAGAACTCGACCTGAGCAGAGATCGCAGCCTGACCCACGATGCCTTCACTCCATGACTTACCTTCTTGATACCTGCTTAATTTCTGAACTGGTTGTCAAACAACCAAATCAAAAAGTTTTGGATTGGCTAGATGCCCAAGCGCCAGAAACACTTTATCTTAGCGTGATTACAATTGGCGAAATTGCTAAAGGTATCAGTAAACTTACCGCATCTAAGCGCAAAGAATCTCTCTTGACTTGGCTAAATGAAACTCTACTCAATCGCTTTGAACACAGAATTTTAAGTATAGATGTCTCAACAATGGTGTTATGGGGAAGTATTGTTGGACAGCTAGAACTTTCGGGGCGACCTTTACCCGTTATGGATTCTTTGATTGCTGCCATAGCCCTGCAACATTCTCTAACATTAGTCACTCGCAACGAAAATGATTTTGCCGGAACAGGGGTTGTTATCTTTAATCCTTGGTCTGGTTAATTGTTACCAAATCAAAAGCCGAGATTTAAAACAGTTTTTCAATAATCCTCCACAATCAATTAGGCATCGGATTGCGGCGATAGATCCGCTCTTTGTGAGGTATTTGGTGGGGTAGTTATGCCGTACGGTGAAAGACGGTAATTAAGACAAAAGCGATTCATCAAAACAGAACTCATGAGCCAGGAATCAGGAGTCAGAAATTATGAATTTACAACTGATGAATGTAATTCTGACTTCTAGATTCTGGCTTGGTAGAATCTTCTTCAATGAGTCACTACACCATGTCTCTATTTTTTATTTTATCTAGTACGAAAATACGAATTACTATTAATTGCTACAGGTATAATATTATCAAAACTATTATTAAAAATCAAAAAATTATGATTGACCACGACCGCTTATTCAAAGAATTACTATCTACCTTCTTTGTTGAGTTTTTAGATTTATTTCTGCCTCAAGTAATCAGCCAAATAGACCGTGATTCTATTCAGTTTTTGCCCCAGGAAGTGTTTACCGATGTTACGTCTGGAGAAAAGAAGGAAATTGATTTACTGGCTCAAGTCCGTTATCAAGGGCAAGAAACTTATTTTTTAATACACGTCGAAAATCAATCTTACACCCAGACAATATTTGCTAAGAGGATGTTTCAGTATTTTGCACGGTTACACGAAAAATATGATTTACCAATTTATCCTGTGGTAATTTTTTCTTTTGATGAACCCCTACGCCCTGAACCTCAAAATTATCGTGTTACTTTTCCTGACTTAAATGTACTGGACTTTCAGTTTGCTGCTATTCAATTAAATCGTTTAAGCTGGCGAGATTTTCTAACTCAACCAAATCCAGTGGCAGCAGCATTAATGTCAAAAATGAATATTCCCCAGCCAGAACGTCCGCAGGTAAAAGCGGAATGTTTGCGATTGCTGGCAACGTTAAGATTAGATCCAGCTCGGATGCAATTAATTTCTGGGTTTGTGGATACATACTTGCGCCTGGATACAGCCGAAGAGCAAGCTTTTCAAGCCGCTATCGATACAATGGGATTAACACAGCAGGAGGAAATCATGGAAATTGTTACTAGTTGGGAAGAAAAAGCTTTGGAGAAAGTTGCAGTAAACTTATTGCGCGAGGGTATAGAAACTGAAGTTATCGTGCGAGTAACAGGGTTAACTGTAGAGCGAATTATTCAGTTACAGGCACAGCTAACTCAAGAGAATTAATCTGCCTGGGACAATACCCCCGTATTTTTCATGAAGTTAAATACTGCCCAATAGACGGTTGTTGACGACGCAGAGCAGTCATTGCTTGCTGCTGGATTTGACGAACTCTTTCTCTACTGACATTGAGCTTTTCTCCAATCTGAGCCAAACTTCGTTCTTGATTATCTAGCAGTCCAAAGCGCAAAATTAATACTTCACGCTGCACGGGTTTGAGTGATGCCAACAAATCACTCAAGTCTTGCCGTAACATTTCTTGAGTAATGAGTTCATTTGGTGAAATACCCTCATCTGCTAGAAGTTCGCTCAGTTCTGTATCTTGATTGTCACCCACCTTCAAATCTAGAGAAATTGTTCCACTACCAACTTTGAGGTATTCTCGAATTTGGCTAGGTTCCAACTCCAATTTTTGAGCAATTTCCGTGACAGTAGCACGACGACCAAGCGTTTGAAACAATTCTCGCTCTTGCTTTTTGATTTGACTGAGTTTCTCGTTAACATGAATCGGTAAGCGAACTGTACGAGATTTTTCAGCAATCGCCCTGGTGATTGCTTGACTAATCCACCAGTAGGCGTAAGTTGATAATTTATAACCTCGGTTGGGATCAAACTTTTCTATTCCCCTTTGCAGACCTATCGCTCCTTCTTGAACCAAATCTAAGAACTCTAAATTGCGACGCTGGTATTTTTTAGCTATTGAAACCACTAGTCGCAGGTTGGCAGTAATCATCTTCTGCTTGGCTCGTTTACCTGACTGAAAGATTTGAT
This sequence comes from Dendronalium sp. ChiSLP03b, assembly GCF_034531165.2. NCBI lineage: Bacteria > Bacillati > Cyanobacteriota > Cyanophyceae > Nostocales > Nostocaceae > Dendronalium > Dendronalium sp. ChiSLP03b. The sequence continues at coordinate 4,499 of NZ_JAVRBR020000136.1, forward strand.
TTACTTCAATTTCGCTTTTATTTACAAAATTCGCTAATTCTGCTGGTGTTGGTTGGCGATGCAATTGTTGACTAAGCTGCTGCTGTTGCTGCTCAAGGGCAATCATTTGCTGTACAAGCCTGCCATAAGTTATTTCTTGGTCGGATGTTAATAAAGGAAACTGACCAATCTCTTGCAAATAGATGCGTACCATGTCAGAACTTAGGCTGGACATACAACTAGAAAACTTCTCCAAAATTAGACGAATCTAAAATTATAAATCAAATAGCCTCATCAAAAACATCAACCAGGGGACGTAATCTTATGTAGCGATCGCTCACTTGTACTTAGCAAGTTAGTGTAATTTGATGTATACAAACATATCAGTTGCATCTGGAAAGATTTTTAATGGTTCTACTCTACAGGTGGCACAATCAAGACTACTAATTATTGAGTTCAAAATCTCGACACTCAAAACTGTGGAGTGTCCAACAGCATTTAGCTGTGAATAATTGGGAGAGTCAGCTTCAATGTCAGAAATGATGTTAAAGACAACGCACTTCCTGGCGCACTTGACCATTTTCTTGACAAAATACTCAACAAATAAGTTATATTCTCGTACTCTGGTTACTAATACTCCCAGAGCTAGCACAATATCAAATTGTTTCTCTGGGAGAAATGAAGGATGAATAAAATTATGATTTTGAAAGCTGTTTAAAGGAAATCTCTGTTTGGCTGCTGATATAAAGGCAGGTACAATATCGATACCTAAATAATTTAAACTATTGATATATGGCAACTGCAACTTGAAATAGTCAAGCAATTCTCCTTTACCACAACCTATGTCCAAAACTGAACAGTCTGGTTCGATTACTATACCTTCAAAGAGTTTATCGAAAAATCGGAAGTTTCTTTTATCTTCTCTTTCACCAATACTTTTTGCTGATAATGTCCCCTCTTTTAGAACTAGTTCACTATAGTGTTTACTTATTTTTTGTCCGTCTTCTAACCAGATATGTATGAGTTCATTAAATAATTTTGTCATTTGATTATGTATTACAGTATTAAAACTATACTTGCTTGTTTTCAAGTCAATTAAGTCACCATTTGCGTCATCGAAAGTAAGAGCTGATTCGTAAACAAAAGCTTAAGCTGCCATTCGCTTTATCATCAGACGAATCAATGAGCCATAAATCATTGCTTCACTTAACTCTGTGTACAACTCATAATCCTTACTCAGACGACGAAATCGATTCAGCCAACCGAATGTACGTTCTACAATCCATCGTTTCGGCAATCGCTCAAATGTTTTCGAGTGTCGTTGAATCACCTCAACACGAAAGAGTTCGCCGCAAACTTGCCTGACTGCTTGAGCAAAGTTTTCTCCGGAATAGCCCTGATCTACCCAAACAACTTCCTATTTAGACAATTCAACAGCCGCTTCATGCAGTACAACCACTGCACCCAAACGTTCTGAGGCATTAGCTTCGGTAACTAAAATGCCAATCAATAAACCTTGAGAATCTACGACAATATGGCGCTTACGCCCTTTAACCTTCTTACCACCATCAAAGCCGTAGACCTCCCCTTTTTTTCCGTGGTCTTCACCGACTGAGAATCTGCGATCGCCACAGTAGAGTGTTCATCTCGTCCTAAATCTTGCCGTAGTTGATGGCGTACAAGGCCCGTGAATTTTCTGCCAGATGCCTTTGCGTTGCCAACCCGTGAAAGTAGCCGTACACTGTTGTGTAAGGAGGAAGGTCATGAGGTAGCATTTTCCACTGACATCCAGTACGTTGCACGTAGAATATAGCATTGAGAATTTCTCGTAAATCTACTTCTACAGGATGCCCGAATCCTTTGGGTGCAGGTAGGAGAGGCTTGATAATTAACCATTCGGCATCGCTTAAATCACCTGGGTAGGGTTTGCGGTGCGGATTTTCAATCGCGGGTAGACGGCTCATCGACAACAACATAACTGCTCTCGATTTAGCCTATAACCTGAGTAAAGCGAGACTTAATTCTCTTTAGATTTTCTTTACGAATCAGCTCTAAATATCGCCAAATCGTTGTTATTTAAGGCGACCAGATGCTAATTTTTGTCATGCAGTTGTTTAATCTCATAGGCATTTAGACCTGCTTTCTCAGGATGCGTGCCTTCCAAGCCAGAATTTTTACCAGCCACCAGCCAGAGGTTGTGGATTTAGGTCTTGTTGCGACTCGTCTGGTTTGCCATCGGTTGGTTTCCCTTGTTTTTGAGTCTGAGCCATTGAATATTTCTCCTTTCGCTTTACTATCTACTATTGAGTACACCTAATTTGGAATTAGATGCCGACTGCTAAAAGAAGGAGTTGAAAAAGTGTTTCAACAGCAAACTTACTCACGAATCTTGTCAAGACTAGCCTCAAGACGGATTTCAAAATCAAGAGTATAGTGGCTAATCTGAGTTTGGGATCAGCTAAAGCCCTGATTCTTTTGTCCAAACCATATTGCGATCGCTGGGTTCTCGGATGGTACTTTTTACTCAAGTAGAATCGAATGCAAATTAACGATTTTTGATTATTGATAAATACAACTATAGATCATAAATTATGTCAAAAAGATTATTATTACTTAGTAATTCCACAAATATAGGTGAAGAATATTTGTCATATCCTCGCCAGGAAATTCAAAATTTTTTAGGAGATGCTGTCAATAAAATAGTGTTTATACCTTATGCAGCCGTTACTTCAACTTATGAGGAGTATAGCAAAAAAGTTGCTCAAGTATTTCAAGAGATAGGTTATGAAGTTGATGCTATTCATTTGGTTGAAAATCCTCAAGAATTAATTAAAGATGCAGAAGCTATAGTTGTTGGAGGTGGAAACACTTTTCATTTAATACACTGGTTACACAAGACTAAACTGCTTGATGTCATCAAGAATAAGGTGAATAATGGAACTCCTTATATTGGCTGGAGTGCAGGTTCTAACGTTGCTTGTCCGACTATCAAAACAAGTAATGATATGCCAATAATTGAACCGATAAGTTTTCAAGGACTAAATTTGGTTCATTTTCAAATTAACCCCCACTATACAGATGAAGTGATGACAAATCACAATGGCGAAACAAGAGAACAAAGAATTAAAGAATTTTTAGTTTTAAATCCTAATATTTATGTCGTTGGCTTGCCAGAAGGGACAATGTTAAGAGTTGAAGATTCATCAATGAGATTGATTGGTAATAAAAAAATATTCCTATTCAAGTTCACAGAAGAAAGAAAAGAGTATGATACTACTGATAAATTGGATTTTCTTCTGAAAACAGATTTTCCTATCTCAAGTGCTTTTTAATTATTTAATTAAATTCCGCAGTCGTAATTTTACCTTTAATAATTTTAAGTAATATTTCATCAGGAGGGAGGATGAAGCATTAGACGTTGATTTGGTATCAAGCAGCATTAGTATACGTAGCGGATGGAATGAGTTAAGGCTGCAATCAAACATTTTATAGACAAACAGAATGTTCCCTAATTTTTTGCTATCACAAGTTAATCAACTCAAAGACAAAGAGGCGCTCGCTTTTATTAAAAGTATTGAAACAATTGCCTTGGCGACTTCCCTTAGTCAACAGCCAATCTTGACAACTTACATTCACAAAGGTTGGGGAGGAACACCGCTTTTATTGCTGCACGGCTTCGACAGTTCCATCCTAGAGTTTCGTCTGCTGTTGCCATTACTTGCTGCTCAAAATGAAACATGGGCAGTAGATTTATTAGGTTTTGGCTTTACACAAAGACTTAAAAACATCCAATACAGCCCAAATACTATTAAAGTTCACCTTTATGAATTTTGGAGAACTTTAATCAATCAGCCTGTTGTACTAGTGGGTGCATCGATGGGAGGTGCGAGTGCGATTGACTTTACTCTCACCTATCCTGAAGTTGTGAAATCGCTAGTATTAATTAATAGCTTAGGTTATAGTTTTGGCCCTACTTGGAGCAAATACTTGTTTCCTCCTCTTGATTCCTTGGCGGTAAAATACTTACGTCAACGGCATATCTTGGCTAATTAAGCTGAGAAATTGCGGTCATGCACCTCAGATTGAACAGCCACAATTGATATCTCAACAGATCTTACAGTTTCTGAATTCGGGAAAATTTTAATAAAAATATTTTTTTAGTTGATGAATAATACGAGCGCTAGAGACAGATTGAGATCTGAAATTAAACAATGTCTGTTGTTAGCTGTTCCTTTAGCAGCAGCACAGCTTGCTCAATCGGCAACTGGCTTTGTGGATACGGCAATGATGGGCTGGTTGGGAAGTCAGACTATTGCATCTGGAGGTTTGGGCGCTGCTATATTTACTTTTTTGCTTTTAATTATTACGGGTATTGTTTCTGCTGTTAGTCCCTTAGCTGCCCAAGCTAAAGCAGCCAGAAAGCCCGAACAAGTAGGCAAGATTGTCCAGCAGGGATTGGCAATATCTCTACTATTGGGGATACCGATTGTAATAGTACTTTGGAATGGAGGCGCTTTACTACTGCTATTGGGTCAGAATGCCGCTACAGCAGCACTAGCACAAAACTATTTAAGAGCGATCGCACTAGGTTTTCTCCCTGGCTTGGGCTTGGCTGTACTCAAAGGTTTTCTTTCGGCTCTGTTTCAACCGCAGGTAATTACAATCGCTGTGGTGTTAGGTACTTTGCTTAACATCACAGCTAACTATGTTTTGATGTTTGGCAAGCTAGGGCTACCTGCCTTGGGACTCGCTGGGATTGGTTGGGCAAGCACGCTGTCACTTTGGAGTATGTTTATTGCTCTGTTCATCTATATATATAGTCAACATCGATTTAGTAGCTACCGTATATTTCATACTTCATTCAAGTACACTTTCACCCAAGAAAATCGCCGCATTTTTTGGGAGATTTTTCAGGTCGGATTGCCTATTGGTGGACTAATTGCAGTGGAAGCAGGACTGTTTACAGTTGTCACGTTTTTGTTAGGACAATTAGGAACCATTTCCCTAGCTGCCCATCAAATTGCCTTGCAGACGGCTTCTATGTCCTTTCAAATTGCGCTTGGTATTTCTCTAGCAACAACTGTACGTGTTGGACAATTAGCTGGAGAGCGAGATAACAGTGGTGCTCGTCTGGCTGGATATGTTGGCATTAGCTTAGGCGCTTTATCTATGGCTATTGCAGGGATTATCTTTTGGTTATTACCAAAGTCGGTTGTTTCTCTTTACCTTGACATCAAAAATCCCAGTAATGAATATGTAGTGAACTTGGCAGTCGAATTGCTTGCAATCGCTGCGATTTTTCAAATTGTTGATGGAGTGCAAGTCACCGCAGCCGGAGCATTACGAGGGTTAAGAGATACGCGAATTCCTCTGTTAATTGGTATTTTTGCTTATTGGGGTGTTGGTCTATCTACTGGTTATGCTTTGGGCATATGGTTAAAATACGGAGCAATTGGTCTTTGGTGGGGGTTAGCAATTGGTTTAGCTAGTGCGGCTATAGTTTTGACTTGGCGGTTTAGCATTTTGCAATCCATAACAGATAGTAGATGAGTAAACTACCCCATGCAAAGACACGCTGGGGGCTTTCAGTAGCACTGAGCGTTATCTTTGTATTTCAATATCTTGTCCTTAGCCTTAGCTAAACTTTTATCAACAAGAGTATTAACTTGCTCAAAAGTTCGCAACACCTCTAGAGTTAATCTATTAGTCTCCACCTACCAGATTGCAGATTCAAAATCACTTCGCCATTTTTGTGCGCGATCGCCCATCCACCAACAAATGATTGACCACACCCAAGTTTATGTAGTGCTTGCGGTTGAATTGCCATCTTCGGCTTTAATGAAATCGGCTGCTTTTTCGCCAATCATAATGATGGGGGCGTTTGTGTTGCCACTGACCAGAGTTGGCATGATCGATGCATCCGCTACCCGCAATCCCTTGACCCCATGTACTCGCAGTTCGGGGTCTACCACTGCCATTGGGTCGGTACCCATTTTGCAAGTGCCAGACGGATGATGTCCCGTACTGCAAGCTGACCGGATGTATGATTCCAGTGCTGCATCGCTGGTCACGCTTTCCCCCGGTGCAATTTCCTTACCGCCAAACTCATTAAAAGCACTTGTGTCAAACAATTGCCGCATTAATCGAATCCCGGCAATCAGAAGACGCACATCAGCTTCACTTTGCAGATAGTTCATCCGTATGACTGGAGCATCTTTGGGGTCAGACGAGCGCAAACTGACACTGCCAATATTTTGGAAATGAGTCAAAGAGACTACACCCGTGAAGCCCCAATCAGGGCGGACATAGCCAGGCGGTAAATATATATCGGGACCGAAGAAGAACTGGACATCGGGTGCAGCCTCCAGATTACCCTCGCCATGAAAGAACAGTCCGGCTTCAGACACATTACTGGTGATGGCAGGGTGTACCTCTTGAGTCGTCTGTTGGACTACCGGAACGATCAGGTGGTCTTGCAGGTTTTGACCAACCCCTGGCAAATCAGCCACGACAGAAATTCCTAGCCCTTGCAGGTATTCTGCATCGCCAATGCCGCTTTGCAGCAGCAACTTGGGTGACTCGAACGCACCTGCACTTAAAATTACTTCCCAGTTAACCCTGACCTGATGCAGCATTCCTAAGTGCAGATATTCCACTCCAACAGCGCGAGTTTCCTCAAACAACAAGCGAGTCACTAACGCACCTGTTTGCACCGTTAAGTTCGGACGATGCAAAATTGGCACGAGGAAGGCCGCGGCGGTACTGTGTCGTTTTCCATCCTTGATTGTCGCCTGATAGAGTCCAGCCCCTGACTGCTGCACACCGTTGAAATCCGGATTGTAGTCATATCCCAGTTCCACACAGGCATCGACAAAGCGTTGGGATACTACAGCTGGAGAAATCGGATCGGTGACACTCAACTCACCATCAACCCCGTGGTAAGCATCGGCACCGCGTTGCTGGTTCTCAGATTTCTTAAAATAGGGCAAGACATCAAGGTAGCTCCAGCCAGGATTCCCTAGCGACTGCCAGTGGTCATAATCGTGAGAATTGCCCCGGATATAAATCATC
>NZ_JAVRBR020000137.1:0-10843 GCF_034531165.2 Dendronalium sp. ChiSLP03b
ATGATCGCAACTGTTGGGTGAGCATCTCTTGCTAAATGTTTCAGGATTTGTAACTCTACATCCATTGCCCCACTTACCTTTCAGGGTTTTCTTTTTTTATTCTTTTATTCAGAATACCCGGAAAGTGACAGAAGAGGGCTATACATTTAGCAAGTATTTTGAACTTCCGTTTTCTCCAGAAGATATTCTGAGCTAACTAGGACGCACTTATGAACGCAAACAGTTGCAATTACCAAAAATAGAATCTGTACTTAATAGAACTGAAGAATTACAGCGAGTGATTGAACGCAATCTCCGACGAGTCAAGTTGCTAAGTGAAGATGCACGCAAGCAAGTAATTATTGCACCTATACTATTAGAAGTGTGTGAAATTGCTCAAACTCAATTGAATATTGAGTATCCGATTAATGTTAGCGACCAACTAAAAGGAAGTTTAGATTACTACATTGATAAAGGTCAAGGCTTGTTAGTGATTAAAGCTAAACAAGCAGACTTGAGCAGAGGATTTATACAATTGGCTGTAGAGCTAATTGCACTTGACCAATGGATAAACTCAGATAATCCGATTCTTTATGGAGCAGTAACTACAGGTGAAGATTGGCGATTTGTGACATATTCTCGTCAAGAAAAACAGATAACCGAAGATTTCAAATTATATCGAGTTCCTGAAGAATTAACTCTATTAATTAAAATTCTCCTTGGCATACTGACTAATTGAAAGTGTTATACAAATGCCGAAGCCACTAGATCCCAAGTGCCAATTGTGCGCGAAGTTACCAACTTCTAAAGCTAAAGTATTGCACGGAGCCGAAGCAGATGGATGTTGGAATCCAAAAATTTGCCATAATCGCCGCTCCTTCTAACGCCGCCGTGCCAAAGAGGATTCCGGGCAACTGGATGCAATCAGCGTTCAACCACCAGCAACATATTTCGCTGTGCTGTACTTATATAAAGAACCGGGAGATAAACCATTACATGCCTTAACAGCAGAACTCTGGCTTGGACAAAAACCCATTTGTCGGTTAGAGCCAATTCACTGTTTTGGACTAACGGCTGGTAAAATTCGTGCCTATACCGACCAAGTGTTGCAGGCATTTGCTCAACAATATAGCGTCTCACTTTTTCAATATAAGGACATGTTCGAGATTAGCCCGAATCACTGTCCAGTACGTCCTTGCCCTTTACATCCAGAATCATAGACAGTCCAAAAATGGCAAACGGAGATCGCACAACATCTTGCCACTGTTAAAGGCGAGGTTTGTATAGTTCACCTTCAACAGGTTTTAAAGATGCCAATGGTTGAGGTATGGCTGGGATTATTGCTGGGTGGATTTGCCTTAGAACAACGTGGAGAATTTTACTCTAGCCATCATATTTGGATCGCTAATGCTTAAAATAATGCTTAAAAAATGATATCTTGATGCATACCTATGGGCGATAGTAAAACGCTTTGTTGCGTGAAACAAAGCTTCGCCTAAAACATTTACGTGCCTACTGTACTATTGCGGATATCAACAACCTACAGCAACTGTTTAAAAGTTAAAATAAGTAGCTTGCAACTAACTTGATAACATTTTTAAGAAAGCTGGTCAGAATATAAATTCACAAATGCTGAGTTAGTAATAGCACTATATTAATAGTATTATTTACTTAAATAGTTGATAAAGTTAGCGTTTGATTACTTATTAAATTGATTTTTTCCAACCTAGTTGGTATGATAGCTGGGAAAATAAAAGTACATAGACGTTAACGTCAAGCAAAAAGAATGTTTGAGCGTTATTGACTGAGAATTCATACATCACTAATACAAAAAAAAGCAAAAGATTATACCAACTATGAAAAAGCAACTTTTTGCCTTTTCATTGATAGCTTGTGCTGTCAATGTAACCATACCAACCCAAGCCTTCGCTGTTACCCTGTATGCTGCTGGTAGTTTACGGGGTGCGCTGTCAGAGGTAGCTAGTAGCTTTACTCAAGAATTTGGCATTCCTGTGACAACAGAATTTGCCTCCTCTGGGTCGTTAAAAGATAGGTTGTTAGCAGGAGAAAAGGCAGATGTTTTTGCTAGTGCAGATTTAGGTAATGCCCTTGCACTGTATCAAAACAACATCAGCGGTGAAGTCAAAAACTTTGCCACTAATCCGATTTATGCGATCGCCACACCTGAAGTCTCACTCACCACAGAGAATCTTCTAGATAAGTTCCTCAATCCCGATATTAAATTGGGCATTTCTCGACCTGTAAGCGATCCCTTGGGAGATTACGGTGTCGAAGTATTTCGCAAAGCCGAAGCAATTGCACCAGGTAGGTTTGCATCGCTAAACGCTAAAGCCGTAATCTTATCAGGTACTTTACCACCGAATAGAAATAGTCCAGGGGGGAGCATAGTCTACTATCTGCAAGATATTAATAAAGCAGATATCTATTTGGTGTATTACACCAGTGCTTTATCCGCTCAACAAATTTCACCAAGTCTTGAGATAGTAGAATTGCCAGATAGCTTAAAAGTCCAAGCTGACTATGGTTTGACAGTACTCAAGGGTGCAAATCCTGAAGGTTCACAACTAGCTAATTACATCCTTTCACCAACAGGGCAACAAATACTGGCAAAGTATGGATTTGGTAGTCCGAGGTCTATTCCCGAATCTCAAGGAGTTAGTGGAATTTTACTTGCTTTTTGTGTAGCTTTTGCCTTGCAGAGAAAGTTAGCTAAAACTCAAGTGGGCGATGCCTGCGGCGGGCTACGCCTACGTAACCTGATAAGTAAGTAAACACTTGTGCATATCAAGTTGAGTAGTAAAGGAATAATAGCAACTTGAATTCTCACACACTTTCATTTCCAGACATTACTGAATCAAAACGATGAAAAAGTACTTACTTGTTGCCTCGCTAACTGCCTGTATTTTTCATATCCCTCTTGCTAAACAAACTTTAGCTGCTACCTTTAAAGAGATATCTCCAACAAAACCTGACAAAGTTACTCTATTTGGTGCTGGTAGCTTAAGAGGTGCGCTTTCCGAAGTAGCTAAAAACTTTGAAAATGTAGCTGGTGTGACTGTAGAAACAAGTTTTGCCTTTTCTGGTTTACAGCGTGAACGCATAGAAAATGGCCAAAAAGCTGATGTTTTTGCTAGTGCTGATATTAGCAACCCTCTAACCTTATATCAAAAGGGGCTGAGTGGGCCAGTCATAAACTTTACTAACAACCGTTTAGTAGCAGTTACTAATTCAGACTCGCAATTAACAACCGATAACTTTTTACAACAATTCCTGAGTAATGTTGACAAAATAGGTACATTCCCACCTTTATCAGATCCTTTAGGTGCTTATACACAAGATGTTTATCGAAAAGCAGATGCCATCTTACCAGGAAGCTTACAAAACTTGAATGAAAAATCTATTTTTTTCACACAGGAATTAGTACCGCCTGATAAATTTACATCAGGAGGTCTTATAGCTTGGGGTCTGCAAGAAGCTCCTTTGGAGTTAAAAGTAGATGCGTTCATATCCTATTACACGAGCGCGCTGGCGGCATTAGAAATTTCACCAAATTTGAAAGTCGTGGAATTGCCAGAAAACTTAGCAATCAAAGCAGATTATGGCTTGACTGTACTGAAAGATGCTGGTCCCAAAGGTCAAGAATTAGCTGATTACATCCTGTCATCAGATGGGCAAAAAGTACTAGTTAAATATGGATTTAGTCCTCTGGGTGTTACTCCTAAACCCGTTCCTGAACCCAGTAGCGTAGGTGGGGTATTTCTTGCAGTTGGCATAGCTTTTGCACTGAATAAAAAACAAGCATCTGCTAAAAAGCAATTAGTCAACCCCTTCGGGGAATTCAAAATTCAAAATTCAAAATTCAAAATTATTAGTCTCCACGGATAAATCCGGGGGCTTGATACTTTTGATGCTGCGCTTTTTATACCTCCATTAATTAGGGCTTGCAGAATAAACAAAAAACCTAGATAAATCAAGATATTCGGGGGGATCAAAGAGAATAAAGTGCAAGGGTAAAGGATAAAATAAGTAAAAACCTTGATAGCAAGCCGCGATCGCGCCGCGCCACCGAACTGACAACTCAGGACTGGCGCAATCGCATTGCACAAGCAAGATTATCTTCTAATCTTGGCAATAAGATTAGCTATCAGGTACTAGGCAAGTCACTTTCAGGCAAGATGTTATCTATGCTGAGTACCCACGGTATCCCTTTATTAACTGGAGAACTGACAGTAATCTTGGCTGTGTTGCTAAACTGTTTTAACTTCTCAGCAAAATGAGGAACAGTTTTCATGATGTTGCGATAACTTTCCATATCGTAACAAATCACCATCAAAATCAGAATGCCACTATTGATTTGGAAATACCAATGACAACTACATAATAAAGTACGTGTCATGTTGTCGCACGCCAAGAAAAAGCTTTTCTTAGTTGCTTCTTCAAGTTGCCTCAATAGTATTTCACTCACCCTTATTGTTTGAGTTGAAGGCAAATCATCTGGAGGTAGACATGATTGATTCATAGGATTTTGGCAAGCTTTAAAATTAATATTGCCAATTCTCTGCATGAATATTGCAGAAGAATTAGTTCTTCATAGTTAGCGTTATTGTTCTTGGGTGACAACCCAGAGTAAGTCTAACCAAAATTGTGGATAAGCTTCCTTAATATTTGACAAGGGATCGCGCACTAAGTTGTTGGCATTCAAACAAACAACTTCAACTAGCCCTATGTATTCAGCTACTTCTCTAAGTAGATTTTTTTCCACTTCTAGCGCATTAATTAGTCTCTTGGGGCAGTAAATCCCAATGTATCTTGTATGGCGGATACACGTTTTGATACTCGCTGTTGTTAAGTAAGATTTAGAATTAATCACCTTCACATAACAATGACGTAGTAATTCCCATACCCGCGGGTGAGTATGTTTAATAATTACGGTAAATTGTTGGGCTAAGTCTTCTTCAGTAATCATTATTCTCTCCATTGCTGTGGCGCAAACAACTATAAATTGCCCCTGAGGAGTTGCACATCTTGGTAGATAGACGTGCAATAGATGTGTGCATATTTCTTTAGGTGAAAACAGTAATTTTTAGTGAGGGCAAAACTTACCCTAAAGAGCAAAATTAATTGGTGGTATATTCTTTATGGCTTGTATGACTCACCTATCAAGCATCAAAGCCGAAACTAATTTCTAAAACTGTATTGAGAATTACTTTTTACCAAATTAGTTGGTAAAATTAAAATTTTAAATAAGTCTTTTGTTGGCGATGATTGAGGGCTTCTAAGCCATAACCAGCAGCCAAAAAACAATTTTCCGCAAAAAAAATTGCGAATCGCAAGGAAAATTGCAAAAGATGTGATATTCTTTGAATAGAGGGAATCAGAACAGCGAAAGCACAGTCATGTCATTTAAGAGAATGACATAAACTACTAGGCTATGCTTTCGCCTTGGCAGATGCGAGTTAAATCCGCGCTCGGCTTTTAAAAACTAAGAGATTAAAGCCAATGAAGCAGGATAACGATCTTCGTAACAACTTGAAGTCAATCAGAACCCGCTTGGGCATGAGCCAACAAGATTTGGCAAACTTAGCTGGTGTTACTCGTCAGACTATTAGTGGTGTAGAGTCGGGACAATATGCTCCCTCAGTGGCCATAACACTTCGTTTGGCAAAGGCGCTTGGCTGTCAAGTAGAGGATCTATTCTGGTTGGAGCGAGATTTACCCGAAATTGAAGCAATGCTTGCCAAACCTGTTCCTGCTGGTCAGCAGGCACGAGTCAGTCTGGCCCGCGTGGGAGGGCAATGGGTAGCTTATCCCTTAATTGGCAAAGATGCGTTTCGCCAAGACATGATTCCCGCCGACGGTGAAGCAGTTGCGGTGGACAGGTTCCCTGGCATAAGCAAACTGCTGAACCTGGAGAGTCAGCGTCAAACAGATACAGATAAAGTTCGAGTCCGGCTTCTAGACGATAATCTAGATACACTTCATAACACCGTTGTGATTGCTGGCTGTGCGCCTGTGATTTCATTGTGGGCGAGGGCTACCGAACGTTGGCATCCCCAACTGCGAGTGCAATTTAACTTTGCCAATAGCATGTCTGCATTATACAGTTTATGCCGAGGTGAGGCGCACATCGCTGGGGTGCATATGTATGACCCCCAAACTGGTGAGTATAATACTCCTTTTGTTCGAGATGTTCTGGCTGGAAGGGAAGCAGTTCTGATTACCCTTGGTGTTTGGGAGGAAGGACTTATGGTAAAGCCAGGCAACCCAATGGGAATCAGAACAGTTAGTGATTTAGTGGAACAGGGAGCTACTATTGTTAACCGCGAAATTGGTGCTGGTACTCGTTTACTTTTGGAACAAACACTCCAAAAACAGCAAATACCGTTCCATGCTGTTCAGGGTTTTGACCATATTGTGACAAGTCACCAAGATGTTGCCCAAGCTGTAGCATTAGGAATTGCCGATGCAGGTATCAGTACGGCATCTGTAGCTACCGCCTTTGGACTGGGATTTATCCCTTTACATCAATCAAGATACGATTTAGTGATTCTCAAGGAATATTTGGAAGAAGCTCCAGTACAGCAATTGCTTAGTACTTTGGGACATCGAATGGTTCACTCACAATTTGAAATTCTTGGCGGCTACGATATCAGCAGAATCGGGGAAGTTGTAGCGACTGTTTAGAGTGGATTGCAATTATGGTTGGTTGTGTGGTTTAGGGAATAACTTTGTGTAAATTTGAATTCCTGCTGCAACCACTCAAAGGTATGAGCAACCTTTAAGGATTTTGTTACAACAACTAACAACGTTGCTGAATCGGAAGATTCTGACTGAGAATCTGGTAGTACTTGCAGTATCCCTTGAGCAATATTGCATGACAAGCATATCTGGCTTGATGCATTGAGAGTAAATGTAGTGGGAGTCGCAAAGGTACGGTGACGCATCAAAAAAACCGTACATCTAAAGCAGTTTTGTCATTAGTCAGAACTAATGACAACCAGAAATTTCACAACAAATTGTATGTACTCAATATTAGATGTTTTTGTGGGAGAGCGATCGCCCCCAGCATATATTACACATCACCTCCAACAACGTTCTACACGAGGTCACATCTGTAACTTGACAGTGTGAATACCTAATAAACCAAAAGACCCACCAAATAAACAATTGCAGGAGACAAAATCATCATGTCTGACGACAAAATTAGACAGATTGCTTTCTACGGTAAAGGCGGTATTGGTAAATCTACCACCTCCCAAAATACCCTAGCCGCGATGGCAGAAGTCGGTCAACGCATCTTAATTGTTGGATGTGACCCGAAAGCTGACTCCACTCGTTTGATTCTGCACACTAAAGCTCAAACCACCGTACTCCACTTGGCTGCGGAAAGAGGCGCAGTCGAAGACCTGGAACTTGATGAAGTGGTACTTGAAGGCTTTCGGGGTATTAGATGCGTAGAGTCTGGTGGGCCAGAACCTGGAGTAGGTTGCGCCGGTCGCGGTATCATCACCGCCATCAACTTCTTGGAAGAAAACGGCGCTTACAGTGGCGTAGATTTCGTATCATACGACGTGTTGGGCGACGTTGTGTGTGGTGGTTTCGCTATGCCAATTCGTGAGGGTAAAGCCCAAGAAATCTACATCGTGACCTCTGGTGAAATGATGGCGATGTTCGCAGCTAACAACATCGCTCGTGGCGTTCTCAAATATGCTCACACTGGTGGTGTACGCTTGGGTGGGCTAATTTGTAACAGCCGGAAAACTGACCGTGAAGACGAACTGATTAGCACCCTCGCAGCCAGATTAAGTACCCAGATGATTCACTTTGTCCCCCGTGACAATATCGTGCAACACGCCGAATTGCGTCGGATGACCGTTAATGAGTATGCACCTGATAGCAATCAAGCTCATGAATATCGGACATTAGCAGACAAGATTATCCACAATACAAATCTTGCTATTCCTACACCCATTGAAATGGACGAGCTAGAAGATTTGTTGATTGAGTTTGGTATCCTTGAAAGTGAAGAAAATGCTGCAAAAATGATTGCCGCAGCTAATGCCCAAGAAGAAGCTGCTAAAAAGCAGGAAGATGCTGAGGGTGAAGCACTAGAAGCACTGCAAAAAGGCAACGTCGAAATTGTTGCTGGTAGCTAACGCAGCAGGAGGCAGAAGGCAGGAGGTAAGAATTATTCTCTTTGTCCCCCTTGTCTTCCTTGTCCTGCCATATCAATGACTTTTGTAACAGGTTTATTTTTTGTTTTCTCCTTCTCTTGATTGGTTGGCCATTTTTTAGGGGGATGGGAAATTTTCTTGCCCATTCCCTTTTATTTCATGCTTAAAACATATAACAAGTGAATGAAAATTATCTCTCAACTTTTCTCAATTTAGCTAACAACTTCTACCCGTTCTCATCAAAGAAATGAACCCTACACCTAGAAAAATGAACGATTCGCTCAGGGAATCAAATAGCGACAATGAGCAGCACAGACAAAAGAAAAAAAATTCCTCCACACAATTACCTCAACCTGGAACTGCTCAAGGGAGTTGCGCTTTTGATAGTGCAATGATTACTCTAGTCCCAATCACTGATGCTGCTCATGTAGTTCACGGCCCAAGCGGCTGTGCTGCAAGTATTTGGGGAAACTACACTAGCCTTTCTTCTGGTTCGATGCTGTATAAGATACGTTTTACCACTGACATAGAGGAAAGCGATATTATCTTTGGTGGAGCTAAAAAGCTATACAAAGGCATTCTAGAATTACAAAGACGCTACAAACCTGCTGCGGTATTTGTTTACTCCACCTGCATCACCGCTTTGATTGGTGATGACATAGAAGGAATTTGTAAAGATGCCACTGAGAAAACAGGAATACCCACTATTCCTGTACATTGTCCTGGATTCATTGGTAGTCAAAATCTAGGGAACCGTGTTGCTGGTGAAGCAATGCTTTCACACATTATTGGAACTACTGAACCAGATACTAGTACACCCTATGACATTAACCTGATTGGTGACTATAACATCGCGGGTGCAATATGGAATGTTCTACCGTTGTTAGAGAAATTAGGTATCCGAGTTTTAGCAAAAATTACAGGCGATGCACTCTATAAAGAAGTTTGTTATGCTCATCGTGCAAAGCTCAACGTTATACTCTCCTCAAAAGCATTAATCAATGTAGCGAAAAAGATGGAGAAACTCTATGATATTCCATACATTGAAGAGTCTATTTATGGCGTAGAGCAAATCAATCAGTGCTTAAAAAATATTGCTGCAAAGTTAGGACATCCTGATTTAGTAGAACATACCGAAGAACTAATTGCAGAAGAAACTAACGTGTTAGAAGAGAAACTCACTCCTTATCGTACCAGATTGCAAGGTAAGCGCATTGTCCTTTCTATTAAAAGTTTCAAGAGTTGGCTGATTATCTTTGCAACCAAAAAATTAGGGATGAAAGTTACTGCTATCTGTACTCAGAATAATACTGAAGATGAATTAGCTATAATCAAAAGTTTTCTGGGTCAAGATGGCATAGTTTTAGAATCCGAAACTCCTAAAGAAATCTTACAAGTAATTAACAAGAATCAAGCTGATATTTTAATTGCTGATGGTCGTTATCTAGACACTGCTCTAATAGCCAGGATTCCTTTCCTAGACATTAATAAAGAACGCAATCATGCCTATGCAGGCTATATAGGAATAGTAGAGATAGCACAAGAACTGTATGCCACTTTTTACAATCCTGTATGGGAGCAAGTACGCCAGCCTGTTCCGTGGGAAGTCAGAGAAGCAGGGAGAGCAGGGGAGGCAGGGGGAGAAATTACTTCCTCATCCTTGTCAGAGGAGGCAGTTTGATGGCAATTGTTAGCGTTACGAGTACATCAGTTGCTGTTAACCCTCTCAAGCAAAGTCAAGCTGTGGGTGCAACCTTAGCCTTTTTGGGGGTGAAGGGAATGATGCCTTTATTACACGGTTCCCAAGGTTGTACCGCCTTAGCTAAGGCGGTACTAGTGCAACATTTTCGTCAAACGATTCCTCTTTCTACTACAGCAATGACGGAAGTTGCAACGATTTTGGGTGGTGAGGAGAGAGTGGAACAAGCAATCCTCACTTTAGTACAGAAATCGAAACCGGAAATTATCGGTCTTTGTACCACTGGACTTGTGGAAACTAGAGGCGATGACATGGAGCGCTTTGTCAAAGAGATTCGCCACCGTCACCCAGAATTAGATTATTTACCAATTGTGCTTGTCTCTACACCAGATTTTAAAGGTACATTGCAAGATGGCTTTGCTGGTGCAGTCGAGAGTATAGTTAGCGAAATCGCTCAAAACACCGAGAAGCAAAACGCTTGCCCTACACAAATCACAATTTTAGCAAGTTCTGCTTTTACCCCAGGCGATATACAGGAAATTAAAGAGATTATCACCTCCTTTGGACTTGTACCGATTGTCGTCCCTGACCTTTCTGGCGTTCTAGATGGCCACATTGAAGATTCTTCTAGTGCGATGGCTTTGCCCGCCGCAGGCATCGCAGCTAATGGTACTACTTTGTCACAGTTACGATCGCTCGGCAGTTCTGCGTTCACTTTGGCATTAGGTGAGAGTATGCGGGGTGCAGCACAAATTTTAGAAAAGAGATTCGGTATACCCTACGAGATGTTTGGTGAACTAACGGGACTTGTAGCAGTAGATAAATTTCTGGCGTTGCTGAATAAAGGGATGAACTGATTTATGTAGGTACAGTTTGATACTTTAAGTAGTTTAGTAACAATTTAATTGAGTATTTCAGCATAACTTCTGACTTGGAATAACATAATGTCTTGCGGTGGAGTCGTGCAAGG
>NZ_JAVRBR020000138.1:0-80818 GCF_034531165.2 Dendronalium sp. ChiSLP03b
CCTTTCGAGGCTTTAATTTCTAAGTTTTGGCTATAAATTTTAGTTACTGTTAGAAAATAAAGGCTCAAAGCTTGACTCAATCAAAGTTTCAGAATCTTGCTTCGATTATTGTTTTCCGAGAGTGACAGAACAGGGATATGCTCTACTCTCTACCATCTAAACGGAAATTACACGATTGTCGGCTCAATGCCAAAAAAGCTCAACGCTATATCAATATATATAGCCAGTAATTACACGTTATGGCTCAAAAGTGGAATGCTGCATGAATCACGAACCAAAATGATAAGCCAACTATAAAATTTACGGACTTTAGAAATATTTTATTTGCACTGATATTCAAAAATTTTTCGCAAAAGATTCTAATTGAGGATGTAATGTGGAAAGTTCTTTGTTATTAAGGGCTTACGATATAAAAGTTACAAGCTTTTGGTCATAGCAATGTTGTACAAGAAGATTAACCAGTCGCTTTTTCATGTCCTATGTTCACAAAAGTAAAGTGAGGTACGACCAAACAATACCTGTGAACAGTAGAGGCTCTGAAAGCACGCTCAATCTCTGGCTAACAATTTGAAAATAAGTCCGGGTGACATTTGTGTTGCTTAAAGCAAGTAGAAAAGCCGCTTTGGCACGTTTTCCCAATTCCACCTTTGACCTATTTCGTGTAATCAAATCCTCAAAGTCTTCTCGATTCATGGATGTTCCCGACGCTCACGCCTGAAAGAGTAGAAAAAGCCACAACCTCGCAAAAGTGTTAGGCAGCATTGGTTTAATCTCCCCTAATTGCAATAATCATGGCACGACCTAGCAGTATTAGTTTACAAAAAGTTCGCGTGTAGGGAGTTTTACGGCTGTCTACATGCAGACTTTTTTACATTTTTCTTTTCTAGAGTGATATACGCTGAATGTTATTCCACAATTTCATAGCGCACTAACTTCCTAATATCCTGACGGGGTAGACCTAGTTCTTGGGCAATTGTCGCTTCTATTTGGCTGAATTCTATTGTTGGAAGTTCTAATTCCAGTCGCTTCAAGATGGGGTCTGCTGTTTCCACTTCTACCTGGGTAATTCTTTTAGTTCGGTTGACGGCAGCGTTAATGAGCAACACATTTACTGATACCCGTGCTTCAAGTTGAGTATCTGACTGAAGTTTTTTCTTCGTGGAGTAGGGTCGGCTTAACTCTTGAGCAGCTAGGAAATTACAGCCAAGCCAAAACACAACCGCTACCAGTGGTAGAGGCAACCAAAACTCTAATCCCAGTCCTTGCAGCCAATGTTTACTAATACGCCACACACTACACCTGCTTCTGATTTTGCTAGGTCACACTTCATCTATATCCTAATGGGGTAGACAATTTTCTGAAATCTGACTGATGAAAGACGTTGAGATTGCTTCAATGCATTATTCTAAACAAGCACAAGTGTATAAAGGTGATGAAAATCTTACTGGTAGAGGATGATCCAAAGCAATTAATGCCGCTGCAAATGGTTCTCTCTCAGGCTGGACACAGCGTCGATGGTGTCAAGGATGGTGAAACCGCTCAATGGCTTTTGGCTGAAAAAGAATATGACCTGCTGATTTTGGATTGGATGTTACCTCGAATTAGTGGAGTAAGTTTGTGTCAACAGTATCGGGCGGCGGGAAAAACAGCTCCCGTATTAATGATCACGGCAAAAGATACCACACCTGATAAAGTCATAGGATTAGATGCGGGAGCAGATGATTACCTCGTCAAACCAATTGATATCGTAGAGTTCATGGCACGGGTGCGGGCATTGAGGAGGCGATCGCCTCTCTGGCAAGGAGACACCCTCTGCTTGGCAGACCTCGAACTTCATCTCGATAGACTAATTTTGGAGCGACAAGGGGCGATCGTATCCCTTTCCAGCCAAGAATTTCAGTTGCTAGAGTACTTCATGCGTCATCCTAAGCAAGTCCTGACTCGCAACCAGATTGAGCAAGCTGTATGGGAGTGGGGTAGTGAACCAGAAAGCAATGCAATCACCGTTTTAGTTCGTAAACTTCGCCAACGTTTGCAAACATTAGCAGCAGCCGATTGGATTGAAACTGTCTACGGTATGGGCTATCGCCTCAACCCTCCAGAACCATCGTAAAAGGGACTGGGGACTGGGAGATGAGGGGGATGAGGGAGTAGTGTAGTTCAATTACTTGAAAAGTGTTGTAACTAAAAATTACGAATTACGAATTACGAATTACGAATTAGCATGAGTTGTGTTTAACCGCAGTCGTCGTAACTTAGCTCGTTGGTTTACCCTTTCAATGGGGTGCATTCTGATTCTCTTTGCTGGAGTCATTTACAATCTTGAGGTAAAAGACAAACTCAAAGCATTAGATCAACTGCTTTATAAAAGAGCAGAGCTGATGGCAGCCAGTTCGCAGTATCGGCTGTATCAAGGACAAAAAGAAGTCGATCTGAGCAATATACCGCTATTGGGTAGTGGTTCTCACCCCGCTGATATTGAATTGGTCTATGTTCGCTGGTATGACCCGTATGGCAAACTCAAGCGGTTTTTTGGTACTCCACCTCCAGAAGAGTTAGAAATAGCATCTGAGTTTCTCACGATTAAGTCCGTTGACCAGTTTACAGGTAAGACGCTTTGGCTGCGTCAAGTCACGTTACCTGTTCAAGGAGGAAATTCGATCATTGGTTATCTGCAAGTTGCTATCCCGCTGACAGAAACTCAAAACGAACTCAGAGAATTTCAGTTGATATTGACGCTAGCTGTGCCTGTAGCACTGGGGTTAATTGGACTTACAGGTTGGGTACTCAGTGGCATAGCCATGCAGCCTGTTCAGCTAGCCTATAATCAACTGCAACGCTTCACATCAGATGCTTCTCATGAGTTGCGATCGCCCCTTTCTGCGATTTTGACCAATGCCCAAGTTGGGTTACTAATGTCCGCAGACCATCCCCAAATCCATCCCTCAGTGGAGAACATCATCGATAGTGCTAAGTCGATGAGTACCTTGGTCAATAACCTATTGCTGTTAGCTCGACATCAGGGAAAATTAACTCCCGAATCTCTCAAAAAGGTTAATCTCAA
Organism: Dendronalium sp. ChiSLP03b; assembly: GCF_034531165.2. NCBI lineage: Bacteria > Bacillati > Cyanobacteriota > Cyanophyceae > Nostocales > Nostocaceae > Dendronalium > Dendronalium sp. ChiSLP03b. Next base: position 3,065 of record NZ_JAVRBR020000138.1, read on the forward strand.
TAGCTTACTAGAGAATTTAGCTATTTATTACAATACTGTTGCTGCAAAAGCGTCGATCGAGTTGATCGGCCATTTACCAGAACAACCCATTAAGTTGTGGGCTGACCCCGATTTGCTGCGGCTAGCTGTTGAAAACTTGCTCAACAACGCCTGCAATTACACTCCATCTGGTGGAACTGTCTGGTTACGCTTAGAACCTCACCCAGATCGGGCAGTAATTCAGGTTATTGATACTGGAATTGGAATTCCAGAGGCAGATTTACCTTACATTTTCGATCGCTTTTACCGGGTTGACACAGAACGTGCCAGAGAAAGCGGCGGATTTGGGTTGGGATTAGCGATCGCTCAACAAATTGTCCAGGCTCACGGCGGTCACATTCATGTGATGAGCCATGAGGGTCAAGGCTCGACATTCCAGATTAAATTACCGCTGAGAAGCTATTCCTAACCACCTCACAAATTTCAATCGTTGACTAAACTCATCAACGCTTGAAATTCAAGGTCTTGCTGCTCTGATAATTGATATTTTAACTTGAACAACTGACTCTGCAATGCTTCAGCTACATAGAGCATATTAGATTCTTGGGCAATTTTTAGCTGATTTTCTCTAACTTTGATTTGTCGAAGCAAGTTGTTTTCACCATAACTTGAATCGTAATTTTGAGCAATCATAGCTTTACACCTATTAAAAATTGATGCTGGTGAAATTAAATTTACTGCCTACGTATTATTCCACACCTTTATCAATTTTTAAACATTACGCTGTGAATTTCGTTCTGGCTTGGCTCCCTAATAGTTGCGTATGTTTCATTGACGAAAATCACTGTCAAAAGCTTTTGTCATAAAACCCCTGGAGCTAAGTTGCTGATTTCAAACTCAGGTTGATGATAAACTCAGTTCCTGGACCAGGCAGAGAATTCACCTCAATTGCTCCGCCATGTTTTTCTACGACAATTTGCTGGGCGATCGCTAACCCTAAGCCTGTTCCTTTCCCCACTGCTTTGGTGGTGAACAATTGGTCAAAAATGTGCTGCTTGACCTCCTCAGATATACCAATGCCGTTGTCAGCAATCCGAATCGCCACCTGTTGGCAGTCTGGACTGAGTTGTGTTTGAATCCGAATTTGGTTGGGATGAGCTTGGATATCTTCAAAGCTACGTCCGGCATTGCTTTCTTCTAAGGCATCGATTGCATTCGCTAGGATATTCATAAATACTTGATTTAACTGACTAGGGAAACATTCGACTAGTGGTAACTCTGCATATTCTGTAATGACTTCAATATCCGGATGCTGTTCATTAGCTTTGAGGCGATGTTTGAGAATCAACAGCGTGCTGTCGATGCCGTCGTGAATATTGCAAAGAACTTTGCTGTCTTTGTCGGCACGCGAGAAAGTACGAAGTGACGTGCTAATGTTTTGAATGCGATCGCATCCGACTTTCATTGACGAAATCATGTTCGGCAGGTCACTGAGCAAGTATTCTAAATCAATATTTTTGGCATTCTCTTGAATAGCATGTCCTGCATCGGGAAATGTTGCTTGGTACAGCCGCAGATGTCCTAAGACATCTTTGACTGCCAGTTCTGCTTGGTGAAGATTGCCAGCAATATAGCCTATCGGGTTATTAATCTCATGGGCAACTCCTGCCACCAACTGACCCAAAGCTGACATTTTTTCTTGCTGCACTAATTGCACTTGTGCTTTTTGTAAAGCATCTGTGCGTTGTTTGACACGTTCCTCTAGCGTTTCATTTGTTTGTTGCAACGCAGAGGTAAGATACCGTAGTTGCAGGTGCACTTTCACGCGTGCTAACACTTCCTCTTGCTCAAAGGGTTTGGTCACATAATCCACTGCACCGACCGATAAGCCTTTGACTTTGCTTTCAGTATTGGAATGAGCAGTCATGAAAATAACTGGAATGTCTTGAGTTAGTAAATTTGACTTGAGTTGGCGGCAAGTTTCAAAACCATCTATTCCAGGCATTTGCACGTCTAGCAAAATCAGATCGGGGAGCTTGCGTTGCACCTGCTCTAGCGCTTCTTCTCCATTTGTGGCAATACGGACATTTAGCCCAAGTTCTTTCAGCGCTTGTCTTAGCACCGACAAATTAGTGGGATTGTCATCGACTAGCAGGATTGATGCAGTAGAGAAGTCTAACATGATGAGGGGGCAGGGGGGCAGAGGGGCAGGGGAGCAGGGGGAGAAAAACTACTAACTCTTGTACAGACGCGATTAATCGCGTCTCTACTCAGCACTCAGCACTTAAAGGGATTGCTTGAGAAAATCCTTAATTTGTTTCAGTTGACAGTCTTCTGCCATTTGGATAACCTGTTGGGCAAAATCTGTGTATTCAGGATGCGCTAACTTGAGTTTTTCAGCTTCGGCGGCTACGGCATCAATTTCTCCATCTTGAGCTAACTCATATAAGCAGTTGAGAATCTCGGCAGATGGCAGCACCATCTTTGTTAGATTAGTTAGCGATCGCTCAGTTGTAGCAGTTTGGTCATACACCCATGTTAAGTTGAGATATTTGCAAATAATTTCTAAGAGTAAATCTGCTTGCACTGGTTTGGGCAAAAAAGCATCAGCTCCACCATCCAAGCTCTGATGTCGATCGGCATCAAAGACACTGGCGGAGGAAGCGATCGCTACTACATGTTTGAGTTGGGGGGACTGTCGCAAATGCTTCAGCAGCTCAAAGCCGTGCATGATGGGCATGGTCAAATCGGTAATCACCAAATCAGGCTGCATTTTCAAGGCTTTATCGAGTCCTACTTGACCATTCTCGGCTTCAACCACGGCAAAGCCAATGGGTTCAAGTAAGTTAACAATAACTGAGCGATTTTCCCATTTGTCATCCACCACGAGAACTTGGCGTTTCTTCCCTTGATAACCTACGACCGTTCCCTGTTGAGTTGTTGTGGATGCGATCGCCCAATTTTCTGCTTCTGGAACCTCCAGCTCGAACCAAAAAGTACTGCCTTTGTTCGGCTCACTCTGTACCTCAATTTGACTGCCCATCAGGGCGACAATCTTGAGGCTAATCGCCAGTCCTAAACCAGTTCCTTCTGTTTGCTTTTTGGTACTACCGACTTGTTCAAAAGGCAAAAAGATTTTTTCTAATTGGTCAGGACTCATGCCGACACCCGTATCAATCACTTCAAAGCATAGCCGCTGCCAGGATTTTCCTTGGGAATCGAACGCTTGAGTGTGAATGCGAAACGTCACACTGCCCCAGTCGGTGAATTTGATCGCATTGCCCAACAAATTGAGCAAAACTTGTCGCAAGCGTTTTTCATCTGCACGAATCCCTGTAGGCAGTGGAGAATTGGGTTCATAAATAAAGGCAATTCCTTTTTGCTCAGCTCGCACTCGACAAATTTCGACAACCCCTTGTAGGAAAGAAGGTAGGTGAAACGTGGTGAGATTGAGTTCCAATTTCCGAGCTTCTATCTTAGACAGATCCAAGATATCGTTAATCAACGTCAGGAGGTGAGAACCACAATGATGAATGATGCTAACACCTTTTTTATCTTTTTCGCTCAGTGTTTGAGAACGTTGCAGAATTTGCACATATCCGAGAATACCGTTGAGCGGTGTCCGTAATTCATGGCTCATGTTGGCTAAAAATTCACTCTTAGCTTCATTAGCTTTATCGGCTACAATTTTGGCCGCTTCTAACTGAATTCTTTGTGATTCCAGCTTTTCTTGAGATTCCCGCAACTCCTGAATTACTTGCCTTAATAGTGATTGTCTTTTCTCAATTGTCTCCTCTAACCTCATGCGATCGGCGGTAGAGCGTTCTAACTGTTTCTTGAGAATCCGATTCTCTTTTTCTAGTTCTTGATACTTGCTTTCGCGGTCAAAAGCTGGCATAGTCCCTACTGCACTCCCAACAATAACGTTACAAACGTCTCGTTGTGGAAATAAGTTTCACTCTTTGGTTCCAGAGGTGCTAACTCACCGTAGGAATAAAACCCGCAACAAGGTAAATTTTTGGCGAGATTTGCTTTAATTGTCTGGTATTCTCCTTCAGTGCGAGTGCCCAAAAGGTGACGGCGAGCTGCACAAGAAATTAAAACAGCTGCTGAAGGTTCCTGTCCTGGATAACTCTCTAAAGCTTGTCGAAATGAGGTTTGGGATGCTGACACCAGTTCCTCGCGACTGGCTTCCAACATTTGCACCTGAGCTTTTTCTGGAATATCGGTGAAAAAGTTAATGCTGCCTGTCTCTTCATCATAACCACTAGGTGCCCTCATAAAATATTTTTGCCCACTTGGTTCATAGACAGCCAGTGGATATTCATCTGAAGGAGGCGCACCTAAATAATGCAGATAAAATTCCAAAGCAGGTTTACCATCAATTTCATAGAGAATATTGCGATCGACCTTAGTGGCAATTCCTTGTGTACCAATGGTTTTCCACCCCCCTGCCATCCCAAACGAGAACAACACATCTCCAGAAAACAGCAGGACGGGGACTGAATCACTCAAGACCTCGCCACGGAAAAATTGGTATGTATGTTGCATCCGCTGTTGATCGCCAGCAGTACCCCCGACAATCAAGGTGTTATGACCTAGTGCTTGCTTTAAGCCATCCAAAATCCGGACACCGCTAGTTGTGAGGCTCTCTGGAATTGTTAGACACAACTTGGTTAGTGATTGACTTTGACGCTGTGCGTCTTGAACGGCTTGTTGAGTAGCAGCAATGGGATCTTTTGACACCCCTCGTCCAAGTCCAGCATGAATTTCAACTCGATCTGAGCAAAATACCATCAAAGTTACAGAATCTTGTTGGTAATTCAGTACTGATGATATTTCTCCATCCGTTGTACCTCCAATCAAATCAATGCCTGGAAACACATCTTGAATCCGTTCTAAAATCAGGGGATGATCGAAGTCAATCGCCGTAAAGAGAATTCCTGCTTGAGGAACCTGACCTGCTAAAGATTGGATACATTGCTCAATAACTTCGTCAATGGCTGCTGAGGCATCTGGATCGTTACTGTGACCTACTGCAACTTTCAACATGGCTTGCCAGTAATCCTTCTATATTTTCTCTTGGACAATCTCAGCCACGAGCAGCCTACTATCCCAAAAAACTGTGACTATTTGAACGATTTAGCCCTTATTTTATATGGTAAAAGTTAAAGGAGTAAAAAGCTACAAAGACGACAGGAAATAGTAAAGCATATACCGTGGTAAATAAATACTCACCTAGTATTCCCATTCCAGTCTTGAGTTCAACAGATTGTGTTGCAAAAGAGTGTTGAGTAGAGACGCGACGCCAGTCGCTACAACGGGGGAAACCCCCGCAACGCGCTGGCTCATTAATCGCGTCTGTACAAGAGTTAGTAGTTATTTCTCCCTCTGCCCCCTTGCCCCTTCATACTCCTGCTCCCTTTTTCAACTAGCAGCTTAAAATTCACCTAGACACAATTTGCTATTTTTATATCATTCATCATGCTGACGTTGACCAAACGTAAACCACCTAACCCTGATGTAGCTGTCACTTTGACTCTAGCGCTCACAGCAGAAGAACGCACTCGCAGTCGTCATCGCTTTGAGACTGAAGATGGCAAAGTTGTGTTTTTGCGTTTGCCCAGAGGAACAGTTCTGCGGGATAGTGATATTCTGCAAGATGAAACCAATAATAATGTAATCAGAATCACTGCCAAACCAGAATCAGTTTTAACAGTCTTTGCCCAAACACCGCTTTTGTTGATGCGGGCAGCATACCACTTAGGAAATCGCCATGTACCTGTAGAAATTACCCCAAGTTATTTACGTTTATCGACCGATCCAGTTTTACGCACCATGTTGGAACAACTGGGACTAGAAATCAAAGAGGAAATTCTACCGTTTCAGCCGGAATTAGGTGCTTATGGACAACACCATCACGCTCACTGATAGCCAGTTTTTATGTATTTTGCAGTTAGCTAGTCCAGCTTTACCTGTGGGAGCGTATAGTTATTCTGAAGGATTGGAAACGCTGGTAGAAAATGGTGCGATCGCAAATCAAACTACTTTAAAGCACTGGTTACAAGCTGAACTGCATTATGGGGCAATTCGATTAGAGGCGGCGGTGATGGTACGAGCTTATCAATCTGGGAATATGGGTGATATGGAGGCGCTATGTCGTTGGAACATGTGGTTATCAGCTGCTAGGGAAACCCAAGAGTTACGCAACTCCAGCTGGCAGATGGGGCGATCGCTGATACAGTTACTTGGTAAACTCCAACCGCAAATCTTGCCTCTAGCCAACGCTGTTGGTAATCCTTGCAATTATGCGATCGCAGTTGGTATTGCTGCTGTCCATTGGCAAATCAATATTAAAGCTGCCTTGCTAGGATATCTGCATAGCTGGGCAAGTAATCTAATTACTGCTGGGGTAAAACTCATCCCCCTTGGTCAAACAGCAGGACAAGAACTATTACTAGAATTGCAACCATTGATTAGTGCCGCAGCAACAGAAATAATGGCTTTGGAGGACGATGAACTCGGCTGCTGTAGCTGGGGTTTATCGCTAGCTAGTATGCAGCATGAAACGCAGTATACAAGGTTGTTTAGAAGTTAGGAGGGACTGGGGGAGACGCGGGGATGTGAGAGATAAGGGAGATAAGGGAGACAAGGGAGATGATTCTTCACTTTTGCTTTTTGCCTTTTGCCTCCTGACAACTGACAACTAACTATAATGAGTACATTTCGAGTAGGGGTTGCTGGCCCTGTGGGTTCGGGAAAGACTGCTTTAGTTGATGCTTTGTGTAAGGCATTGCGCGAGCAGTACCAGATTGCGGTGGTAACAAATGATATCTATACGCAAGAGGATGCTCAGTTTTTGGTGCGTTCTCAGGCGTTGGCAAGCGATCGCATTTTGGGTGTGGAAACTGGCGGTTGTCCTCATACTGCTATTCGTGAAGATGCTTCTATGAATTTGGCAGCTATTGAACAATTAGAACAACGATTTACTAATTTAGATTTGGTGTTTTTAGAAAGTGGCGGCGATAATTTAGCTGCTACCTTTAGTCCAGAATTGGTAGATTTAACGATTTATGTCATCGATGTGGCGGCTGGTGATAAAATTCCCCGCAAAGGTGGCCCTGGCATTACCAAATCAGATTTACTGGTGATTAATAAAACTGACCTTGCACCATATGTAGGTGCAGATTTAAGTGTAATGGAGCGGGATGCTAAAAAAATGCGTGGCGATCGCCCCTTTGTTTTTACTAATTTGAAAACTCACAAAGGTCTAGCAGATGTGATTAACTTTGTCCGCACAAATTTTTGTTAGCAATTTTCAAAGTCACTGGGGACTAGGCAAAATGGCGAAAAGGTTAAAGAGAAAGTGGAAGAACTTTGTTGAATTCCTTTCCCTCTTCCCCAAAGCGAAGCTTTTGCTCTTAACCTTTTCTCAATCCCTACTCTCCAGTCTCTATTTTCAAAAAAAATAAGTATAAACACGCTGAAGTTTGTTAGGTCTAGTATTGATTTTTTTAAATGCATTAAAGCGCTGACTGCAAACCAAAAGTGTATTTTATATTTAATGGCACTCAGCTTCTTATTTTAAATGACTTTTCAAGTATCTTAGGCTAATTATAAGTAATTATACTGGCTTAAATATTAAGAACATACTAGACAAAGGTGTTTGAGCCTCTGGAGAAGAGATAACAAGTAATTCTTAATTTAACCTTATATTCTTTAAAAATATTTGCCAGTTCTCTCAAGCAGTGAACTAATAGCTATCATTGGCTAAGTGGTGTTTCTGGCAGTAGTTACGGTTATACAGCAGGTGCAGGAGCTAAAACTAACCCAAACATTGTCCAAGAGTGAATGAGTGCTAAGCATTACCTGAAAGTTATCTTAGGTAGATACGGTGATGCAAAAACATACAAAAATTTATTAAGGATAAGGCTATGGCTACTGAACAGTTAACTAGAGATAGCGACAATCTCGATTTAAAACAACTACTGAGAACACTGACTGCTGTCAAACAAGGTAATTTCTCGGCGCGGATGCCTGTTGACCAAGTTGGCATGGCAGGTAAAATAGCCGATACGCTCAACCATATTATTGAGCAGAATGAGCAAATGGCGGCAGAGATACAGCGGATCGGTAATGTGGTTGGCAAAGAAGGTAAGATTACTGAACGCGCTTCTCTAGGAAATGTTCGTGGTTCATGGTCAGATTGTGTTAGTTCTGTCAATACTTTAATTACAGATTTAGTTCAACCGACATCTGAAACTACTCGCGTGATCCGGGCGGTGGCTAATGGCGATTTATCCCAAACGATCGCCACAGAAATTGACGGTAGACCCCTCCAAGGGGAGTTTCTGCAAACGGCTAATATTGTCAACACGATGGTAGATCGGCTCGGTTCGTTTGCTTCTGAAGTAACAAGAGTTGCTAGAGAAGTGGGAACAGAAGGGAAACTGGGCGTGCAAGCCCAAGTGCGCGGCGTGGCAGGTACTTGGAAGGATTTGACCGACAATGTTAACTTGATGGCAGGTAATCTGACTGGTCAAGTGCGGAACATTGCCGAAGTTGCCACAGCGATCGCCAACGGTGACCTTTCCAAGAAAATCACCGTCGATGTCAAAGGCGAAATTCTCGAACTTAAAAACACCGTCAATACGATGGTGGATCAGCTAAATTCCTTTGCTAGTGAAGTAACAAGAGTTGCCCGTGAAGTAGGAACTGAAGGTAAGCTGGGCGTACAAGCAGAAGTGCGGGGAGTAGCAGGTACTTGGAAGGATTTGACCGACAACGTCAACTTAATGGCTGGTAATCTGACAGCCCAAGTCCGTAATATTGCGGAAGTAACGACGGCGGTGGCAAATGGCGACCTTTCCAAGAAAATCACCGTTGATGTCAGAGGCGAAATTTTAGAATTGAAAAACACCGTCAACATCATGGTGGATCAACTCAATTCCTTTGCAAGTGAAGTAACGCGAGTTGCTAGAGAAGTGGGTGCAGAAGGAAAATTGGGCGGTCAAGCGGAAGTCCGGGGAGTTGCGGGTACTTGGAAAGATTTGACGGATAGTGTGAACTTCATGGCGGGAAGTTTAACAGCCCAAGTACGGAATATTGCAGAAGTAACGACCGCGGTGGCAACAGGCGATCTTTCCAAGAAAATCACCGTCGATGTCAAAGGCGAAATTTTAGAGTTGAAAAACACTATTAACACGATGGTGGATCAACTCAACTCCTTTGCAAGTGAAGTAACGCGGGTTGCTAGGGAGGTGGGAACCGAAGGTAAGTTGGGCGTACAAGCAGAAGTCCGGGGGGTAGCAGGCACCTGGAAAGACTTGACCGATAACGTGAACTTAATGGCGGGTAATCTTACCGGACAGGTGCGGAATATTGCTGAAGTTGCCACAGCGATCGCCAACGGTGACCTTTCTAAGAAAATTACTGTTGATGTCAAAGGCGAAATTTTAGAGTTGAAAAACACCATCAATATCATGGTGGATCAACTCAGTTCCTTTGCATCAGAAGTAACGCGGGTTGCTAGAGAGGTGGGCAGTGAAGGGAAACTGGGCGTACAAGCCGATGTGAAGGGTGTAGCTGGCACTTGGAAGGATTTGACAGATAGTGTGAACTTCATGGCGGGAAGTTTGACAGCCCAAGTGCGTAATATTGCTGAAGTGACCACGGCGGTGGCAACAGGCGACCTCTCTAAGAAAATCACTGTTGATGTGAAAGGTGAAATTCTGGAACTGAAAAACACCATTAACACGATGGTGGATCAGCTTAACTCCTTTGCAAGTGAAGTAACGCGGGTTGCCAGGGAGGTAGGCAGTGAAGGGAAACTGGGCGTACAAGCTGATGTCCGGGGTGTTGCAGGTACTTGGAAGGATTTGACAGATAGTGTGAACTTCATGGCGGGAAGTTTGACAGCCCAAGTGCGGAACATCGCCGAAGTGACAACAGCGGTGGCAACAGGCGACCTCTCTAAGAAAATCACTGTTGATGTTAAAGGCGAAATTCTAGAGTTGAAAAATACTATTAACACAATGGTGGATCAACTCAGTTCCTTTGCAAGTGAAGTAACGCGGGTTGCCAGGGAGGTAGGAACCGAAGGTAAGTTGGGCGTGCAAGCCGAGGTACGAGGGGTGGCAGGCACCTGGAAAGATTTGACTGGTGCGGTGAATATGATGGCGGGGAACCTCACCGACCAAGTACGAAACATCGCCGAAGTTGCCACAGCGATCGCAAATGGCGATCTATCCAAGAAAATTACCGTTCAAGTTAAAGGTGAAATTTTAGAGTTGAAAAACACCATCAACATCATGGTGGATCAACTCAACTCCTTCGCATCAGAAGTAACGCGGGTTGCACGGGAGGTGGGAAGTGAAGGGAAACTGGGCGTACAAGCCGATGTCAAGGGCGTAGCAGGTACTTGGAAAGATTTAACAGATAGTGTGAACTTCATGGCAGGCAGTTTGACAGCCCAAGTGCGGAACATTGCTGCCGTGACAACGGCAGTAGCCAATGGCGACCTCTCCAAGAAAATCTCTGTTGATGTCAAAGGTGAAATTTTAGAGTTGAAAAACACCGTCAACACGATGGTGGATCAACTCAACTCCTTTGCAAGTGAAGTAACGCGGGTTGCTAGGGAGGTGGGAACCGAAGGGAAATTAGGCGTGCAAGCAGAAGTCAAAGGCGTAGCGGGTACTTGGAAAGACCTAACTGACAGTGTGAACTTCATGGCGGGAAGTTTGACAGCCCAAGTACGGAACATTGCCGAAGTGACCACGGCGGTGGCAAATGGCGACTTATCCAAGAAAATCACCGTCGATGTCAAAGGCGAAATTCAGGAACTGAAAAACACCATTAACACGATGGTGGATCAACTTAACTCCTTCGCATCGGAAGTGACGCGCGTGGCGCGGGAGGTGGGAACCGAAGGAAAACTGGGCGTGCAAGCCTACGTTAGAGGAGTCGGTGGCACCTGGAAAGATTTGACCGACAACGTGAACTCGATGGCGGGGAACCTGACAGCCCAGGTGCGGAACATTGCCGAAGTGACTAAGGCGGTGGCGAATGGCGACCTTTCCAAGAAAATCACCGTTGATGTGAAAGGCGAAATTTTGGATCTGAAAAACACCATTAACACGATGGTGGATCAACTCAGTTCCTTTGCAAGTGAAGTAACGCGGGTAGCGCGGGAAGTGGGAACCGAAGGTAAGTTAGGCGGACAAGCTTTGGTTCAAGGTGTTGCAGGCACTTGGAAAGATTTGACTGACAACGTGAACTCGATGGCGGGGAACTTGACAGCCCAGGTGCGAGGTATTGCTAGAGTTGTGACGGCGGTTGCTAATGGCGACTTGAAGCGCAAACTGATGCTAGATGCCAAGGGAGAAATTGAAACCTTGGCAGAGACAATCAACGAAATGATTGATACCCTGGCGACCTTTGCCAATCAGGTAACTACAGTGGCAAGGGAAGTGGGAATTGAAGGAAAACTGGGCGGTCAAGCTAGGGTGCCTGGGGCGGCTGGGACTTGGAAAGATTTGACGGACAACGTGAACGAACTAGCTGCCACACTCACAACTCAGTTACGGGCGATCGCCGAAGTGGCAACAGCCGTGACCAAGGGCGATTTAACTCGTTCCATCGCTGTGGAAGCTTTAGGGGAAGTGGCAATCCTCAAAGACAACATCAACCAGATGATTGCCAATCTCCGGGAAACAACCCAGAAAAATACTGAACAAGACTGGTTAAAAACTAACCTAGCCAAGTTTACCCGAATGCTGCAAGGTCAGCGAGACTTGGAAACCGTATCCAAACTCATTCTCTCCGAACTAGCACCCCTGGTAGGAGCGCAACATGGCGTATTCTACTTGATGGAGGCAATAGAAACTCAGTCTTATCTCAAACTACTCAGTAGCTATGCTTACCGCGAACGCAAGCATCTGGCGAACCGCTTTCACTTGGGTGAAGGTTTGGTGGGACAATGCGCCCTGGAAAAAGAGCGAATTCTGCTGTCGGAAGTGCCCACTGATTACATCAAAATTAACTCTGGTTTGGGAGAAGCTAGCCCACTCAATGCCGTAGTCTTACCCGTACTGTTTGAAGGGCAGGTGACAGCGGTGATTGAGTTAGCTTCATTCCGCCGCTTTAGCGAAATTCATTTGACATTCTTCGATCAACTCACCGAAAGTATTGCGATCGTTCTCAACACCATCGCTGCTTCCATGCGGACTGAAGAATTGCTCAAGCAATCCCAGTCGCTAGCCGAAGAACTGCAAACTCAGCAAAACGAACTCAGAGAAACCAACAAACGCCTCGAACAACAAGCCCAATCCCTCAAAACCTCTGAAGATTTACTCAAAGGACAGCAAGAAGAGTTACAGCAAACCAACGCCGAGTTAGAAGAAAAAGCAGAGTTGTTAGCGCAGCAAAAGAGAGAAGTCGAGCGCAAAAATCGCGAAATCGAACAAGCAAGACGGTCTTTGGAAGAAAAGGCCGAACAACTCGCACTGTCTTCAAAATATAAATCGGAGTTTCTGGCGAATATGTCCCATGAACTGCGGACACCGCTGAATAGCTTGTTGATTTTGGCGAGGCTGTTGGCAGATAACATCGACGGAAACCTCACCAACAGACAAGTCGAATACAGCCAGACAATTTACTCCGCAGGTACTGATTTGCTGGCGTTAATCAATGACATTTTGGATCTCGCCAAGATTGAATCTGGAACTATGTCAATTGACATGACTCAGATGGTATTGCCAGAATTGTCCGAGCAGATTCAGCGTACCTTTGGGCAAGTAGCTCAGAATAAAGGACTCGCCTTCGCAATTGACTTGGCTGCCGAATTGCCAGACACCATCCATACGGACGTGAAACGCTTACAACAAGTGTTGAAAAATCTCCTCTCCAACGCTTTTAAATTTACAGAACGTGGAGAGGTACGCTTACGGATTGAAGTGGCAAACCAAGGATGGAGCCTCAACCAGGAAACCTTGAATCGTGCCCAGATGGTAATTGCTTTCTCAGTCACCGATACGGGTATTGGCATTGCTCAGGACAAGCAGAAAGTTATTTTCGAGGCGTTTCAGCAAGCCGACGGCACTACCAGTCGTAAATATGGTGGCACTGGATTGGGCTTATCAATTAGCCGTGAAATTGCCCACCTCTTTGGCGGAGAAATCAAACTTGTCAGTCGCCCCGGTCAAGGTAGCACGTTTACATTCTACCTGCCGCAATTCAGTTCTGAGTTCCGAATTCCGAGTCCTGAGCCTAAAACAGCACTACTCCCCACTTCGCATTACTCCTTCTCTCCAGAAGGTAACCCAAGTTCCTCACTCAGCAACGCCACTTTCTCTACTTGGGGAGACCCCAAGACCGCACCGGCTCCTCAGTACTCAGCAACGCCAGTTGCTACGGAAGGAAACTCTGCCGCAGCGCATCGGCTCCTCAGTACTCAGCACTCAACCCTCATCAGCGACGATCGCGCTATTATCGAAAGTGGCGATCGCGTGCTGCTGGTTGTTGAGGATGACATTAACTTTGCACGTATTCTGATAGATATGGCACGGCAGCAAGGATTTAAAGTGATAACCGCTCAAAGTGGCAGTGCAGGTTTAAACCTAGCACAGCACTTCCTACCTTCAGCTGTTTTGCTGGATATTCGATTGCCAGAAATGGATGGTTGGACAGTATTAGATCGCTTAAAGCATGACCCAAATACGCGTCACATTCCCGTACATATTATGACAGTTGAGGAAGGACGACAACGCGGTTTGCAATTAGGAGCGATCGCATATCTGCAAAAACCCGTTACCAGCGAGCGAATATCTGAGGCATTGACTAAAATCAAAGGTTTTGTTGAGCGTCGGGTAAAGAGTTTGCTAGTAGTAGAAGATGACGATACTCAACGGCATAGCATTGTTGAATTAATCGGCAACAGTGATGTTGCTACCACTGCTGTGGGTACTGGACAAGAAGCACTAGAAGCCATCCGTTCTCAGCATTTTGATTGCCTCGTCCTCGATTTAGGACTACCTGATATGACTGGATTTGAACTGATCGAGCAGATTAAGCAAGAACCCAATGGTGAAACTTTACCAATTATTGTCTACACGGGCAGAGAAATTAGCAAAACACAAGAAACTGAACTCAGGCGGATAGCGGAAACGATTATCCTCAAAGACGTGCAATCGCCCGAACGTCTCCTCGACGAAACAGCATTATTCCTACACCGAGTACAGGCGGATATGCCTGTACCCAAACGACAGTTATTAGAACAATTGCATTCTCGAGACTACTTACTCGCTGGCAAAAAAGTGCTAATCGTAGACGACGATGTACGTAACATCTTCGCGCTGACAAGTATGCTGGAGCGCTATCAAATGCAGGTTTTATATGCCGAGAACGGCAGCGAAGGTATTAGAGTTTTAGAAGAGACACCAGACATTGATATAGTTTTGATGGACATAATGATGCCAGAAATGGACGGTTATGAGACAACGAGCCTGATCCGCCAGGATGAACAATTTCAAGGTTTACCAATAATTGCACTGACAGCTAAAGCCATGCAAGGCGATCGCGATAAGTGTATTGCAGCAGGCGCATCAGACTACATCACCAAACCCGTTGACACTGAACAATTGCTTTCGCTCTTGCGCGTTTGGCTATATCAATAAATCCTCAAGGGACGTGGGGATGCGGGGACGCGGGGACATTCTCCTTCTTTGCGTTTCCCTGATCTTTCTCATCCCCCAGTTACGCCTTTAAAGTGCAACTTGGTATAAATATTCCTAAGTCTGCATCAACCTCGCTTGAGTGCTAAAGTTAGTCCATCGCCAATTGGGACAAGAGACAGTGTGACTCGTTCATCATCATGTAACTTTTGATTGAGAGCGCGGATAACTTTAGTACTTTCATCTTGATTTTGGGGATCGGCAACTCGTCCAGACCATAAAACATTATCAATAGCAATCAATCCACCTGGACGTACTAATTCCAGAACTCGCTCGTAATAGCCATCATAATTTTCTTTATCAGCATCGATAAAGGCAAAATCAAACGTCCCAGCTTGGCCATCTGCCAATAGTGCATCTAAAGTTTCCAAGCCTGGTGCTAAGCGCAAATTAATTTTATCGGCAACCCCTGCTTGCTGCCAATATCGCCGAGCGATCGCTGTAAATTCCTCACTCACATCACAAGCGATAATTTTGCCATCGGTAGGCAACGCCAATGCTACAGAAAGCGAGCTATAACCTGTAAATACGCCAACTTCCAAGGTTTTCTTTGCTCCCATGAGTTGCACCAGCAGTCTCATAAACTGTCCTTGTTCCGGTGATATCTGCATTGTAGCTCTGGGATGGCTAGCAGTTTCTTGGCGTAACTTCCAGAGAATCTCAGGCTCTCGCACAGAAGTAGATAAAAGGTAATCGTAAAGCTGCTTATTAAGACCAATCGTCTGTGTTGACATAGGACATTAGGGAATTTAACGCATCTACCGCTATACTAACGCTGGAGAGTGAAATATCAGAAATTACATGGTGCGGCTCGTTTTTACAGCAATTTTGCTGGTACTATTGACAGCTTGTGGCAGTATTGGATTGCTACCAACTAGCCAGTTAGTGCAAAAAGCGATCGCCCTTCAGCTATCGCAAACCCAACAGCAACTCAACCAACAACTGGATTTAGATTTCCAAGGATTTGAAATCAAGCGGTTATCTATTACTCAAGAAAAACCGCTAACAATTGAAAATTTACCAGCTTTCCGGGTTCGAGGAACCTACGACTCGATCGTCAAGCTACCAAAGAGACAGTTGACGCAAGCGCAACAACCATTTGATATTTATCTGCAAATTCAACAAGAAGGCAAAACCTGGCGATTGTTACTTCTAGATAAGGGTAGTAAGGAAGCTCAACCTATCTGGCGCAGCTATCTCATTGAATAACTCGTATGTGCAATTAGAAAAACCATCATAAGTATATCCGTATAAGTGCTAAGGTGTAGCCACAATCGAGGTGATAGTTTTACCAAAGACAGGGCAACATGTATTTCAACTTTTTGATTAGTTCTATTGTGGGAATTTTGGCAGCGGTGCTGCTGGGTTTTGGAGTGCTGCAATGGTTCCACATACCTGCTGGCAACTTCCTCGACTGGGTGATTGGTGGTGCAAGTTTTTGGTGGTTATTGGTAATTGTCACCGTCCCGTGGAATGTGCATTTTCAAGCCAAAGAAGTTTTAGCAGAAGCAGCACAATCACAAGAGAAAAACATTCCAGTCGATCATAAACAAGTGAAATACGTCCAGGTGTTAGCAAAGCGATCGCTCTGGGTTGCCCTTGCTTTACACTTATTTTCAGCTGTTGGTCTTTATACCCTCGCTGCTACTGGTATTAGTGCCGTGGGATATATCAGTTCTGGTGCAGCTTTGTTATTAACTATTCTCCGTCCGGCTATCCGTGCTTACGAATATTTATATGCGCGGTTGGCAATGATTCGTCAAGAATGGAAATATCCCCGTGAAGATATTGTCGAACTGCGCGATCGCTTCAACTCTTTAGAAGAGAAAGTTCGGCAGATAGAAGAACAACTCAATCCAGAACAGCCTTACTCTTTGCCAGCAACCCAACAACGCTTTGCCGAAGAAACTCGCAGAGACTTAGCCCGAATTGCGGCTAATTTGGAAGAATTACGCGCTACAAATCAAACCGAACACGAACGTTTGGCGAGAGAAGCGAGAAATGCGATCGCTCAACTTTCTACCGATGGGCAATTTCTCGACCATGTGCGCGAAATTATCCGATTTTTTAAATCAGCTTAATCATACCGCTTCAATTAATTATTTCGACAAATTCTTTGGTAGAGATGTTGAATGTAACCTCATCCGTCGTCGCAAAGGTTGATGCGATCGCTTTTGGCACTGTGCGGGATCGCACTCAAGAACAAATAATATGTCTAATTCAATAAGCAAACCCCAGTTTGCTTTCTCATTTTGCCTAAATGCTTTCTCAAACTGGAGTTTGCTTTCTCATTTCAGTAGATTCAGCAAGCAAACGGCAGTTTACTTTCTCAAACCCCAGTTTGCTTTCTCATTTCAGTAGATCGCGCATTCATGACAACTATCGCGCTTGTAGCAAAAGCCATTAGAGATTTGCCGGAATTCTCTCAAGCCGATCGATACGGAAGTTTTTTAAGGTAAAGAATATTAACTGTACTCTATTGAAAGGTGTATATCATGGCTCGTAGAAAAAGAACCTCTCCGGTATTAGAAAAAGCAGTGCGTCGTGCGGCTGGCATCAATTCAATTGATGTGAATTTAAATTTAGGCCACGGACTTACTCAGCCTGCCTTTTTAACTCTGATCGAGACGATGCGAACTAAAGAAAATGCATACAATACTGCACTTTCCAACCTGGATAAATTGTACCGTGAAATGCTGGAAACAGAGGACGAGTTGGCAGATATGGCAGAGCATATGCTGTTGGGAGTTGGGACTCGATATGGCAAAAGTAGTGTAGAGTACGGTATGGCGGGAGGAGTTCCTAAAAGCCAGCGCCGCAAGAGACTGCGAGGCGAGTCGCCAACTTCCAGTTCTCAGCAACCGTCATACATTGCTACTGTGAACGGCAACGATAATGGAAGCAAAGCAGCAGTAACAAGTTAGGATGTGCATTATAAGTAAGTAGTGACATGGTAAGGGGAGCGAGAAATGCGATCGCTTCCCTTACCACCGATGGACAATTTATCGATCGTGTGCGTGAAATTATTCAATTTTTTAAAACAGCCTAAATCATAGCTACAGCATAATTCAGGAGTCAGGAGGAGGCAGTGCGTTGGCGGGTTCCCTGACTTGTAGCAACTGCCGTTCAGAATTCATGCTGCCTCACCAACTTGAAATCCGCTGTATATTCAGGAAGTTTTATTTTTTTCTATTTGGTAAGCCTGCAATAAATGTTCACCATTGAAATGAATTAGATGAGTTGCATCTTCAGTAACCCAAACATCTGTTTCCCAAGCAATTTCTGCCAGATATTCCACCATTGTCTTGCGACTCAAGAATGATGTCACCATAACCAGAGGTATTCTTACGCCTCTGAATAAAACTTCAAGTTCCTTCTTTCGCTTTGGATTAATTGGGCCGTGTGACGTTACAGCTTCAATCAACACCAACCAATTATTTGTTGTCAAGTGGATAATTACATCTGGCATTTTGCCATGGCGAGCAACACTAACGCCTAAATCCACTAATGCTGCTTCATCAAAGTGGGCGAACTTTTCATCTGTATCGCCGACATAAATGAGCTTTCCACCAGGAGTAAAACGAGGGGCAAAATCATTAATAATTTTTTCAATTAGAATATTCTGACCCCCTGGCAATAAAGTTTTAATTTCTCCTTCAATTATTATGGGAATATGGGACATTTCACGCTCTTGAGCATACTGCTTTTTTAAGGTTTCAATAGAAGCAAGGTAAGTACGGATGCTTTTTTCCCATTCCTCAGTACCGTAGGTTCGTAATAGTTCGAGCGCACTTGCTTCGATTTGATACACAGTTTTTGGACTGTTGATAGGGCGGCTTGGATCGTCTGGATTAGCAACTATCAAAGCAGCATCTAGAAATTGATGTACTGTCTGGCGGCGTACTGTTTCTCGTGTATTGGGCTTATAGGTTTTGCCATAATGCTGAGCCATGAATTCCATCATCGGCGTGATTCCCATAAAAGGGGAAGTTGCTAATTGCCAAGAGTCTGTCGGCTTTAAGTCAAGTAACGCCAGAAGGGTTAAAGCTGACCGTTCGTTAAGCTGTCTTCGTGGAAAGCCCAATTGTGACAAAATTTGCACCGCTTCATCAATTCTAGACTTAATTGCGATGGGATTGTTGCCTGACTGATTCGACATACTCAGTAACTTATTTTCCACAAGTTCATCGATTGCGCGCAAAGAGAGAAACTGTTCTTTGATTTCCGTCCCTAAAGACAATAGTTGTTCCAAAGTAGGATACTTTAATTTCCGCAAATCTGTTGCATTTACCTGAGTATGTCCATTGAACAACCGAAAGAATGAATCAACCAAGGTTGAATTAAGATAAACTGCAAGCCCACAAGCCAAGGTATAGCTAAGTCCACGCCCCTCTTTGTGAAAGTAATTCAAGTGATTTTCAAAGCCGACATAAGCATAATCAAATCGATCGGCATTATAAATGACCGCAACAATCCGTCTTTTCTCTTCTTTTGACGAAAATCTTTTGCAGAGAACGTAATGCTCATTTGGTACTAGAAGATTCTTTGTTTCTGCTCTATGCACTATAGCTTGGGGCTTTTTGGTTATTTTGGGATGCTCTATATATCCATCTGAGAAATTTACCGGATAAATCAAAGGAACAGTATTTTTTTCGGAATTTGTTCTGAGGTAATTTTTAGCTCGAAAATCTACAACCTTTCCAGTTGAAACTGTTAGCCCCAAATCTTGTAAAGTGCAAGTGAAAAGTGCCATTTGCTGAACAAATTGCTGGCTAATTTTATCTGGAAGAATATGAATGAACTGCTCTTTATCGTCAGGGTGAACTAAGTCCGCATATGGTACAGAGTGTGACATGATATAGTCATCATTAGCACCAAAGCTAGTATTGATGATTACGTTGCTAAACTTTTGCTCTTGTTTTGTAGCTCGGACGATCGCAGTTTCTTGTAGAACATCATCATTAAATGCTTCTTGCCGCGACTCAAAAAGATGTACTTGTTGTAAAGCCATCATCTCCAAAAACATCTTCCGAAAGTCACAAAAATACGGACCATTGCAAAAACTACGCGGGGTAATCGCTACAAACTCGCCTTGTGGTTTTAGCAGTTGTGCTGTGGCAGCCATAAAACCAGTATAAAGATTGCTAGTTTCCAAACCTATAGAACGTAGCAATTTCCTAACTTGGGAATGAGCGTTGATTTTTAAATAAGGTGGATTGAGGATCGCATGGGTAAATTCTGCTGGATTTGTATTATTTAATAAACCAAGCTGAAGTCGCTTAACAGCATCTTCAATAAAATCAGTCTCACGAATTTCGTAATTGAAAGAAATACCTACATGTTGGCATTCCCTGGCACATAGCTCTAAAGTCTGGCGCAAATACCCGATCAGAAAAGGGTCAATTTCATAGGCTACAATACGTAAACTTGACGTATGTTGTTGCTGTTGGCATACTTTGGTCACAAAAGCGGCTAGTAATGAACCGATTCCAGCTCCAGCATCAAGCAAAAATATTTCAGGCAAATCCAGCCTATCAAACATCCCAGCCATCAATTCCGCCACCGAAGCGGGGGTAAGAAACTGCCCCATTAATCCTTTTTTATTTTGTCTTAGTTTAAAACTTGCTACAGCCCGATGCAGATCCACTTCTGCAAGCAAGTTGCCCCTAGATAATTGTGCGAGGCTGCTGAAACCTAAAATACTTCTATCACCTGCTACGAAAGCTTTACTACTTGATGGAATGCTCACGATATGTCTTGAAAATAGGGAGTAGGGACTGGGGAAGAAATCTTTTTTATCCTTAGTTGTGGGATTTTCTCATGATTATCCGTCTTTTTAAATGCTATGGCGAATGGAATGTGGCGATCGCTGATTAATCTATGCAACTACTACCTCACCGCCAAGACTCCGACTTCCTCACTGCACTGCGTCTTTGCGTCCCTTGCTCACCAGTTTATGACAGCTACTTAAGCGGCACAAATTCATATTCATCAGCACTAGCTTTTCGTTGAACTTTGACTAAGAAGATGGGATTATTTGTGCGATCGCCTGATGGTAAAAATTGAATCTTTCCCGTGGCACCATCGACTGAAAAACTTGGACTGTGCAGCACCCTTTGCAATTCATCGCGCCTGTTAGTTTGCTCCAAACCTTTGACTATTGCTAAAGTTGCATCATAAGCTGTAGCTGTTCGCCAATTCACAGTTGCACCCCAAAGTCTCTGAGCTTTTTGCACAAAGATGTTATTTGGAAATGCTGCGGGATACCAAGGTGCAGAGATGATCAGTCCGTCGATACCTCTGCCTTCCTTTAAGGTTTCGTCAGTGAAAAGTGTCGGACTACCAAATACAGTCAACTGTCCTTGATTAGATTGTGCTACCGCTAGACCTTGCTTGATTTTGTCTATATAAAGACCTAACACCAATCCATTAGCACCGCTACCTACAGCTTGAGAAATGACAGCACTAGGGTTAAAGTCACGGGCAGAAATATCGCACTCTGTAGAATTAATCTGACCGCCAGCAGCCTTGATTGCTCTGACAAACTCACTGTTAAACGATTGATTATCTATCCCTTGGTAATCAACACAGATCAGAAAATTGGATTTGCCTGCTTTTTTAATAGCGTAATTAGAGACGCTATCTGCTATAGATTTAACACTAGGAGCAGTGCGGAAGATATAGTTGCCAATACTGGTAAGGTTTTGGGCATAACTAGTCGGAGATATCATTACTAACCCGTCTTTTTGATAGACTGGGGCTGCGGAGAGGGAAGCATTACTAGAATTATGTCCCACGACAGCCAAAATGTGAGTATCTATGACAAACTCAGTGGCAAGCTGTGCGGCTTTGCTTGGGTTATTGTTATCATTAGCGATCGCCACCTCCAAAGCTTTGCCTTTAATACCACCATTGTTATTTATTTCATCTTGGGCTTGAGCCACACCGCGTAACATCTCTTGTGCTACGTTTCGGTTAGTGCCAATGGGTACGCTCACAGCAATTTTAAGCCGCTCTCCTTGCTGACGAGCTTTAGTATTATTCAGGTAAATCAAGGCTTCTGGATCTCTGAGGTTAGCTATTCGATATGAATCAAATTTATTAATAGCAGTCTGACAATCACCATTTAAAAATGCCCTAGATCCAGCTTCTTTATCTGAGTTCGTATCTTGTTTATCTAAAATTTCTTCGCCCAGGCTAATGTTGTCATTCAAACTATAAGTCTCTTTAGCACAAGAATTTAGTGTAGGCGCAACTACAGTTGTAGACGAATTTTTGGTTAGAAAATAGACTACAGTACCACCAATCACTACTCCAATTATTCCGATAATGAACGCTCCCATGTAGTTTAAATAATTGCTATTGCGGGAGTGTGTAGAATTGACATCTACTGGAGATGTGGTGACTTTTTGTTCCGTAATTATCGGAGCTTCAATTAAGGCTATATCTTCATCTCTTAGTCCTAAAACTTGCTGAAGACGTTTTAAATTAGCGCGAGTTCTATCACTGAGCGGAACCTCATTTTCAATCTCCTTACGTAATGCTTGCTCATATCGCTGCAATTTTTTCTTGTAAACTTCAATAGGTGCTAAAACTTCAGTTTCAATTGCAGCAGCCTCCTCAGGTGCTAGTTCTAGCCCATCTTGTAGCCCATCCAATGCCGCGCGACCAATAAAAGAAATCTCACCGTTACCACCCTCTACCCAATACTCAACTTCTCGACGATATTTGAGCTTAGGGTCGTCAGTAGGTGCTTTGGCAAGCTTGATTTTATAACCTCCTTTGACAGGATATATCTCTGGTTTCATTGCTGGAGCAGCTTCTTGTACCTTCTTGGCAGCATAATCATGCAATTCATCAACCGAAATCCAACCATCTTCATCCCAATCTGCTGCACCAGTCTCCAGTCCCTCAACTATGTAGCGCGTGTAAGTTGAAGTATCTGCCCCTTGTTGTTCAAAAGAATATTGAGTTGAAGTACTAGATGTGAGAACAGCCCGTCCTTCACCACCTAATTGGTTTTTGACATCTACAAAACCATCATCTCTTGCTAACATACCCTCGGCAAACGCACCACTAAAGCAACAATCAAGAATCACTACTTGATGCTTAGAGCGGCTAGTAGTCATGAACCTATGCACAGAACTAGCTGCTACTGCGGTTGTCTCAACAAGTCTCCCCTGTAAATTTTTGCGGGTGTTGCAAGTAGCAAAGTAAAGCTTACCGCTCTCATCTTTAATGCCATGACCAGAGAAAAATAACAGCAAGAGGTCATCTTTTTGACGACCATCAAACAAGGTTTCAATGGCTTCCTCCATTGCTTGTCGTTGAGGATTTACCAGTACTTTTACCTCATCAAAACCGCCAATCTCGGAGTTTTGCAAAACTCGCTGCATTGCTTCAACATCTTTTGCCGCCGCTGGTAATGGGGTTAGATTAGACTCATACTCGCTTATCCCAATTAGAAGTGCTACTTTCGCCATCTGGCTATTCTTCCTTGCTGATAAATTTCTCAGTTGCCTGCAATAAACTTTTGAGCTTCTTCAATGGCGGCGGTTAACTCTTCGCGACTGCTGGCTTTAACCTTGAGTTTTTTGCCATTAGCCTCAACTTCTAATTCAATTGGTTTATTACCCAAGCGATCGCCTAAAAATCCCAGCAATTTCTTAAAATTGGCAAGGCTCACCTCAGCTTGCAACACTCCCAGCAGAAAACCTCCAAAAGCTTTCGATCCTTCAGGTGTTTCTGTAACTGCTACAAGTTCAGCACTTTCTACATCTAAGTCTTGTATTTCCCGCAACAGATTTCGCGTTTGCTGCTCTTGTTCCTCTGGATCTAAGTCTGGATTAGTAAGAGCGATCGTTAGTTTGACGTTAGATTCAGAACTCATTTTGTACCCTTTTAGGTTTTCTAGCAGTTGACAGTCAATAGCATTTCCGTGATATCTCTATTGACATCATACTCGCTATGTAATATTCCCTAAATTTTTTTAAGATTTTTACAGAAATTTATAAAGTTTAAGTAAAAATATGTAGAGAGACAAGCGATCGCTTTTGTTTGTTAACTCGAAGCACTGGTATAAAACCGCAAGGCAAACCGCCAAAACCAGGTAGAAATGAAAAATAGCACGACTGCTAACACCCCCGCACCTATCAACCAAGTCATTTCACCTCGTCCCAGGACGATCTCTGCTGGTACGGTAGTTAAAAAGGTCACTGGCACTACAAAGGTGAAGAAGAAGCGGTAAGCTGTGGGGTATGCTGCGATCGGATATCTTCCAGCTTCTAATAAACCTCGTAGCACTTCTGTGGCGTTGTATATTTTCACAAACCAAATGCTAGTTGCTCCCAGCATAAACCACAGGCTGTAAAGAATCACCAAGCCGAAGAACAACGGCACTACACCAATGAGATAGTTACTGATTTCTAAGCCGAGGCGTTTACCTGCATAGCCAATTATGAAACTGCCAAAAACTAAATCTGGCAGTCCCCAAGGAGAAAGGGTATGAGTAGAAAGCCAAAACTGACTGCGGATAGGTTTAAGTAGCACAAAATCTAAAGTACCTACCTGGACATGACTGACAATTCGATTGAGATTTGGAGCCAGAAAGGTAGCAGAAAAGCCTTGTAGCAAAGTAAACACTCCCACAACAATTAAAGCTGCTTCCCATGACCAGCCGGCAAAGGTGTAGCCCGTGCGGTAAAACAAGAACAGTCCAAACAGACTGCCTCCAAGGTTGCCCAAGCTGCTGAGGGCAGCTATGAGGAAGTTGAGACGATACTCCATCTCCGCTGCTATGGAGGTACTCCAAAATAACCTTAATACTTTCCAATATCTTTGCATTTTGCACCCGTAATAGAGACTGGGGACTGGTGACTGGGAAAACCTTTCCTAATACTCCATACTAAATAAATTCATCTAAACTTAATAATATTAATCATTTGGAAAAATTGCTGAACGTTAAGATGTTGGATGCATATTGTTTAATAATGTGAGATTTTATGCATTTTGACTTACCACAGTTGATTAAATCACTAGGCTACTTTGGAGTATGGGCAATTATATTTGCTGAATCAGGGTTATTAATTGGTTTTTTTCTACCAGGAGATAGTTTACTATTCACTGCTGGATTTATCGCCTCTCAGAATTTCTTAAATATTTGGATTCTGATGATTGGTGCTTTTATTTGTGCATTCCTAGGTGATAATGTCGGCTATACTACTGGTCACAAATTTGGTAGAAGATTATTTCAGAAGGAAGATTCGTGGTTATTTCATAGAAAACATGTTGTTAAAACTCAACAGTTTTATCAACAGCATGGTAAAAAAACTATTGTTTTAGCAAGATTTGTGCCGATAGTCCGGACTTTTGCACCGATTGTAGCTGGACTTGGTGCTATGCATTACCGAACATTTTTATTTTATAACTTAATAGGCGGCTTTGCTTGGACATTTGGACTTACTCTATTAGGTTATTTCCTAGGAAAATCTCTGCCAGCTGAACAAGTAGATAAGTATTTATTGCCAATTATTGGGTTAATTATTGTAGTATCTTTACTACCGTCGATTATTCATTTAATTCAAGAATATAAAGGCAATAAAAAATAAAAGGCATAAGGCGGGAGTCAAGAGTTATTTTTATTGTCTCCGTGTCCCCGCGTCTCCCCTGTCCCTCTATTTTCCCGTGCAGATCGAGCGAGCGCCCTCCTCGACGGCTATATTAGTTTTCAAGTAATCTTGCACAAGAGCGCAACCATAAGCAATTGGGTCTAGCTTGAGAATTCGCTGCAAATTCCACAGAATGAGTCTGTTATCATCACCCCCTGAGACCAGCAAAGTTCCGTCAGGGCTGATAGCAATTTGCCTAATCGCTGCGGTATGTCCTTTAAGAGTCGTGAGTTCCGTACCATTAAGCTGCCAAAGTTTGATGTTACCATCTACGCTACCAGAAGCAACTCTTTTTCCATCGGGAGTAAATGCAACTCCCCAAATCGCAGCTGTATGACCTTTGAAAGTTTGCAGCAATTTACCATCTAGATTCCACAGCTTAATGGTATTGTCGCCACTTCCAGAGGCTACCATTTTACTATCAGGGCTAAAGGCAACTCTCCATACTGCCGCCGAGTGTCCTACAAGGGTTCTAAATAACTTACCATCAAGCGTCCACAGCTTAGAAGTACCATCGCCACTGGCTGAGCCAACCAGCCGACCATCTGGACTAAATACGACATGCCAAACTTCCGCCTGATGTCCCTTGAGAATCTGCGGTGCAGGAATATTACGATGCCATATCTGAACAATTTTGTCAACATTTGCCATTGCGATCGTTTGACCGTCGGGACT
The DNA here is from genome assembly GCF_034531165.2 of Dendronalium sp. ChiSLP03b. Classification (NCBI taxonomy): domain Bacteria; kingdom Bacillati; phylum Cyanobacteriota; class Cyanophyceae; order Nostocales; family Nostocaceae; genus Dendronalium; species Dendronalium sp. ChiSLP03b. The sequence continues at coordinate 29,115 of NZ_JAVRBR020000138.1, forward strand.
CAAGACTGCTGCTAAAAGCTTACCGAGAGGATCTTTGTAAGTAGCAACTAAAGTGCCGTCTCGTTGCTTGAGTTTAATCCTATCCTCGTAAGTGCGAAGGGCAATTAACTTACCATCGCCACTGAATGAAACATCGAAGATTGCGCCCCCAGATTCAGTAAAAGTTTTCAGCAATTTACCTTGGCGACTCCAAAGTTTAGCAATATTTTCGTGGCTTGCTGTGGCGATGGTTGAACTGTCGGAGGCGATATCTAATGACCAAATCCCTGCTTTATGGGCAACAATAGACTTTTGAAAGGGATTCTCTTTCTGCCAGAGTCTGACAACATTCTCTGCACCCGCCGAAGCAATAAAGCTGCCGTCGGGGCTAAAAGTCACTCCCCAAACTGAGGCAGTGTGTCCTTTCAGCGTCCTCAGTTCTGTACCATCAATGTTCCAAAGTTTAATTGTTTTGTCGAGACTGGCAGAAGCAATAGTTTGACCATCCGGACTAAAGGCTACTCCCCAAATGCCAGCATCGTGACCTTTAAGAGTTCGATCGAGGCGGTAGCTTCCATCTTTACTGTTTCGTTTCCAAAGTTTAACAGTTTTGTCTTCACTTGATGAAGCAATAGTCTGACCGTCAGGGCTGAAAGCTACTCCTATAACCCAAGAGGTGTGACCTTCAAGAGTTTGTAGTAGCTTGGCATTTTGCCAGCCTTTAGCGTCTCGTTTCCAAAGTTTTACTGTTTTGTCTAGACTTGCGGCAGCAACGATTTGACCATCGGGACTAAAAGTTACTCCCCAAAACCCCACTCTGTCTCTTTGAAAAGTTTTGAGCAAGGTGCCGTCTCGCTTCCAGAGTTTCACTGTTCTGTCAAAACTGGCAGAGGCCAGAAACTGACCATCGGGACTAAACGCTACTCCCCAGACTGAAGCCGTGTGACCTTTGAAAGTGTTAAGCAAAGTGCCATCTCGCTTCCAGAGTTTAATAGTGCCATCTTCACTAGCTGAGGCGAGTATCTGCCCGTCAGAACTAAAATTGACTGCCCTAACTGTTGCCTGATGACCTTTGAGAGTTGCTAATTCTGTACCATCACGTCGCCAAAGCTTGATTGTTTGATCTGTACTTGCTGAGGCAATCACAGAGCTGTCAGGACTAACATCTACTGCCAGAACTGCTGCTGTATGACCAGAAAAACGATTGTATTCATCTGCTCCATAAACTGCTTGCCGTAATACATTGTCTACCTGACGCTGAATATTTGTGTTTGCTTTACCTAGTTTTTGCAGTTTATGTTTGGCTTTGATTGCTTCTATGAGCGCATCCAATCTGCGATTTGAGGCAAACATTCCCTCAGAAGAAGATATCAGCGCTCGAATTTCGCTGTTCTTAGCTTGACTTGCGCTTTTCTTGGCTTGGTGGTAGAGAATGAAAATCCCTACCCCCAATCCGCTAGAAACGAGAAACCCAATACACACTACAACTAAGAGAAACCTTTGCAATTTCGCAGTTTTTTTCTCTTGTGCTAGTCGTGCTTCTACCTCTTGGGCCCGTGCTGCCTCCAATGCCGTTTGCACTTCGCGCCGTTCGCATTCTTGACTAGCGGCTAAAAATTGATAATCCAAATCACTCAAACTTTTGCCTTGCGCCCAATTTTGGGTTTCTTTTAGGGCCTTTCCTCGCAACAAACGCGATTCATCTTTATAGCTTGATGCTACCCAAGCATTAAATGTTTGTGAGTACGGGCGAAGATTGTCTAACTGCCTGAGTACCCATTCAGAATTAAAGACACTGCGATAAATGGGGTTTTTGATTCTGAGATAGCCGTCGTGTCTTTCAACCAATCCAGATAGTAAAAGTTCTGTCTGTTCTCGACTATCATCAGTCGGTACAGGAGGAAGAAGACGCGGAGAGTTGTTGGTGTCTTCTTTTTCCGTGTCTCCCTTTGGATTCGCAGTCGCCTGGGTCGGGAAACCCTCCCGCAGCGCTGTCTCACCATGTCCTCGCGTCCCCGCGTCCTGTTCCTCTTCAGCTTGCAATACTCGTTGGTAAAGTCCTAATAATCTTCCTGCTCGATGTTCGTAAAAAAGTAGGCGATCGCGAATGGTACGCAGGTGTTCGGGTTCATCTTTTGCTTCCCAGTGTTGAATAATTTGCGATCGCACCAATTGTTCTACCCAAAATGTTGCGGTGTCTGGAGGTAAATCAATTTTGCGATTTGATGTTTCTAAGGCTGTTTGCACAATTAACTGACAGAGTTTTTGGGTGAGAAACGGTTGTCCTCCACTCCAGTAGATAATCTCTCGCAGCACTGCTTGGCTTTGGTTAACTACTTCCTCTAATCCTTGGAGTAATAGCGTAGCTTCATGTAATTGAAAGCCGTATAACTCAATTGCTGTACCAATATTAAAGGGTGTGCGGCGCTTGTCGGCAATCAAGTCAGATGGACTAGCTACCCCAAATAATGCAAATCCCAAACGTTGGTAATTCGGGTCATGTGCCTGCTGATTGTAACAATGACGAATCCAGGCAAAAAAGTCGTTAACCGGAAAATTTAAACTCAGCAGACTATCAATCTCATCAAGAAAAATGAATATGCGATCGCTTTGAACGTATGGTAGTAAAACTTCTTCTAGAAACTGGTCTAGGCGTTGCACTAAAGAAACGCCTGCTTGCATCTCCCACCAAAGCTTAAAGTTGACTTTTTCTGCCAGATTTAAGCTGTAAAACAAGCTGATGATAATACCTTTGTACCATTGTTCCGGTGTGGTATCTTCACTACCCAAGCGGGTCACATCTAAGTAAGCACATTCATAGCCTTCTTTTTTGAGACGATAACTCGTGCGCTGTAATAGCGATGACTTGCCCATCTGGCGAGAATTTAAGACGTAACAGAAATCACCACCTTTTAGACTTGCATAAAGTTTTTCGTCTGCCTGACGGACAACATACGTAGGATCGTCACCGCAGAGGCTGCCGCCAACTTGGTATCTCATGTCAAATTTGGATTATCAAACAAAGAGATTAACACAATGATTAGCAATTTGTAGATAATGTTTTATTTGGATGCGTAGACACGTAGTGGCTTGTCGTTAGACATCGCTTAGCTCTAAGAACTGGAAGTAATTGCTCTTTTTTCACATCTTAAAAGCTAAAAATGCTGCTAAAAACCACTTGAAAATTCCACAATATAGTATAACTCCTCTTTTGGTTTTAACTTGGATTTTATCATTTTTAAAATTACATTATTTGATTGTTTTTAGCTTAACTGTCTTAAATGTCTTAATTGTCTGTTATTTATTTTATTTTGGTGATTAACTGTCTTATCTGTCCTTGCATTATTATGCCAAAAGCAGGAATATATTGATGTTAGCTTTAAGCAATTTGTTGTCAAGATAATTCAGTCAAGTTCGTACTGGAAGAATAATTTTTGGAACAAATAGCCATATTTCAATCAAAATAGAGGAGGTTAATAGAAGATGAATAAAGTCTGGCTACTAATCAGAGGCGCTATGGCCTTTTTGTTTGCTTTCCTTGTAGGGACTAACTTTGTGGTTGATAAAGCGATGGCAACAGGTCAATTTAGCTTCAGCTGCGACAAAGACAATATACAGATAAATGGGTCAATTTTATCAACAAGTTGCAAAAAAAATAATGGCGATTTGCAGCCAACTTCCATTGACTTAAATAAATACATCGGTAACTCGAATGGAACATTATCCTGGAATGATACAAATTTTTCTAAAACCTGCAAAAAAATTGCTCCAGCATAGTTACTGAGTACCAGACAACTAATACTTGTTGCTGATTGCCAACCAGCAGCCGGAGGAGATAAATATTATCCATCAGAGCTTGAACCAGATGCTCATATCGCGAACACTGATGGCACTTTAAAATACGAGTAGAACTAATCGAATACCACAATTAAGAGGATTTTTTACCATAAATTAAGAAATTTAAGGTTGTGAAAATTCCCTTTCATTTTCATTCAAAAATTTTACATAATATTAGACAGTTGTTTGACAAAATAAGCACGGTAGAGTTCGCAACGGGGTAAGATGCGATCGCCCTCAAAACGAATTAATCCCAAACTGTCAAGTTTAGAAGTATCCATAGGATTAAGAGAAATACTTTGCTTTGCTGTCACAAGTTCAGCATATACCCTTGCCAGACTTGGGTTTTCTTGCAGTTTCTCCCAGTGTCGCCATAAATGAGAGCGGTAAATGCCACCGTTAGTCATAGCCTCCTTTACTAGTTTTTCTAAGGTCATACTTTGACAGGTTAGATGATATAGACCAATCCGAATCAGCGCCGGATGTCCCCCCACGAGCGACATCAGTTGCCTAGCCTCTTTACCGAAATTCCATTTTAGTCCGTGCCGATTGGCTAATTCTTCTACCTGTTGCTGGGTAAATTCGCTCAGGCGCACTGGTAATCCAATGTTGAACGGGGAGCGGTTGATATCCAAGCAAACATAGACTTCTGTAGAGTAAACAACCACTAGTCTCAATTTCTGCCAGTTAGTATCCTGACGTGCTTCTTCATGCCACGAGCGCAACAAAGGAAAAAACTCTTGAGCAATGTGCGGATATTCAAAAAAGCGACCAACTCGCTCTAAAACAAGAACTATTGGACGGTTAATTTGCCGCAGTAAGTAGTTTTTCAAGTAGAAACTACAACTTAACTTACTACCAATTTCCTCATCCCAGTAGGTATCCAGTTGGGGAGCGATACCTAACTCTGTTGCTACTCGCCAGCAAAAACAACGAAAGAATTGGTCTAAATTACTTAGACAAGATGCATCCATTTGGTCGCAATCTAGTTTTATCGTGTGATACTCCTGTTGCTGAGCAAAAGCTAACAACCGCAGCACAAGAGAACTTTTACCCATTTCTCTGGGAGCGTGAATCCGAATCACGCAACCTGGTTGAGTTATTTCCTGATAAACAAGTTTCTCTAGGGGTGGACGTTCGATATACAACGGAGAATCAAGGGAAACAGGACCTTCTGGGTATGAGCAACAATACTCTAAATTCTCGTGCTGTTCCTTAGTGAAGGAGCCTTCGGTTATCGATAGCAACGAATATATCTGTTTTTTGTCCAAGCTTGGCAACAGAGCTTCAATGCTTTCATCAAAATCTGGATCTCTCTCAATGATGTAATCTTCTGTAGATAATTCCAGGTCAAAGGTGTTAAAACATAGTTTGAGCGTTCGCTGATCCACACTGGCATTCAAAGACCATAACCGACTTAAGGTTTTCGTACATACCTGGACACGATCGCTTAACTCATGTAAGGTGAAGCGAGCGCCATTATTCTGGACGATCTCCACAGCCCGAATTGCCGTCTGCAAACGCTTTAGTCCTGCAGATGTCAACAAAACTCCCCGTTTTCGTCTGGTTTTAGATTGTTTCATCTCGCTAACTATAAAATTTACACTGAGAAAACCTTTTATTTCCATATTTGCAGTTATCCTTAGTCACTAAGGATGACTGAAATATGAAGCATCATTGTTGTCTGCTGTCAATTCAGTAAGCTAATACTTTTTCATCGTGCTGAAATTAGTTTTTGATGGTGTATTTTTTAAAGTTACATTTAAAGATACATGTATTTGATTGATCGAGCAAGACTTTATCAGTAAAGTTACGGGTTATTTTATAATTAGAGTTACTTTTCCTACTTTTCCTACTTTTCTTACTTTTCCTATGTTTACAATTGTTACGCTGGTAGCAATACTTCTTGGATAAGCATTCTTTACCTCTAATGTTGACTGTGAAAAAGTAAGGAATTGGGTAATTTAACTTTTGGAGTTCCTTAACATTACGGTACAGGCTCTACAACGTACTGCCTCCCCAATGCACTGGCTCCTCAGCGTTTTATATGTGCTGTGTTCAACAGAGTGACAACCCGTGCTTATCCCTTTAAAAAATAGGCGTTGCATAACAGTGGGATGAATTGGGGTAAGCAGGGGATGCAGGGGAAGCAGGGGGAGAATTTTAGAAGTTGCTAAATCATCCTGCAACTATGCAACGCCAAAAATAGTTTTTCCGCCTCATCATATAGATTACCTTGGTTCTTTTTTTAGGTAATCATGTAATCTGCTTTTGCCACCCAACTATCGGTTCTTGGCAACTTTTGGTGATGATGGAAGGTTACGCGCTTTAAGGCAGAAGGATTTTAAATCTGATACCATTTCCCAAAAATAATGATACAGATCCAAACCCAGAAACCTAGACTAAATGGGACTTTCTTAATTACGAATTACGAATTACGAATTACGAATTGGTATGAGTGCCTGTCTTTGTGGAACTAGTGACAAAGGCTCAAATCCAACTTCAAGACCAAATTCTGATGCAGATGTTCTGTAACCCTTGCACCACAAGGATTTATGGAGTTTTCTTCTTGTCTTTTACCTTCTGCCCTCTGCCCTCTGCCTAAACTAGCCCACTATTGATCGCCAAAAGCTGACAAGACCCCAACTATCTGCTTCACATATCACTGCACATATGGCAATTGTTATAATCTCAATTACCTTGTGCCGTTTTGTGCGATCTATTCGTTGCTATTCCATCTGTGCAAAGTGGTCAGCAATGGTGATTTTGGGCTTCAGTTTCATCCCAAATTCATTGTTCAATTTTGCGAATTTCGACATTGGCTGTAAGGTCAACCTGACAAGCCAACCGAGCATGGGGATAATAAGGAGCTAGTGTATCCAGCATTTCTTGTTCATCTAGTTTAGGGGGAGAAATTTCACCAATAACCTCAACCAAACAAGTTCCACAAATCCCAGTCCGACAACCAAACAATACAGGTGAATTCTGAATTGTGAGATACTCAGATAAATTTTGATGACATTCCAGAGTGATAGGAGCAAAATCACTTCCGGGAAAAGAAATAATACACAGGTTAGACATAGTATTTAAACCACACTTTTGTGTTCTTCTTTACGGCTTTGCATCTCTGCGTGAAATAAAATTAAATCCTTCAAATCCTCACGAAAATACCGTTCAAAATGTCGAAAAGCACTTTGCTGAGTCGCCAAATATCGAGAGATCGAATTAGCTCCTATGAGTGACATTTCTCGATTACGTTGCCACAGGTAATCGAGTTTTTCCACATATACTTTATAAGATTGCATCGCCTCTTGATGAGTTAAGAAACTACGCTGCAATCCTTCCGAATCTTCTGTAAAACAGCGACGCATCATTTCTTTAGCATCATTGTCGCTCATATCAAAAATGGGCGATCGCAACACTTGATAAATCTTGCTATACAACGCTGGATCGTACCAAAAAATTCCGTTAATCGCAGCCGAAAAATGAAAATGATCGCGCTGACATCCTAGCAAACCTAAATTAGCAACCAGTCGCTCAAATGCTGTTGGTTGGGGAAGGCAGGTAACAACATTGTGAGATATAATTGTCGAACTATTGAAGTGAAAGCTTTCATCCAGAAAGTGATAGTAAGAGATTTTGGCGGGAATAGGAGCAGTATCTGGATAGGGATGTTTTTGATAATAATTGCTGAGTTTGTGCTGTACTAATTTGCCATTCAGCGTCCGCACTCCTCGGACTGTGAAATACTGACAAGCTAAAAAGGTATTATTCGCAGAAATCAGCCCGAAGTATTGCAGTTGAATCTTTTTCCACCAAGTTTTTAAAGCATTAGTGTCAGCATAAACCATCGTTTCTGTAAACGGGCCGCGCATGGGGTACGTAAAGATGAGTTCCCCAAATAATGCTTGTTCAACTTGTTTGGCAATTGTGCGAAATGCGTTAATGTGTGCCCGTTCTTGAGAAGATTCTAAATCCAAAGTATCGCATATTAAGCGGAAGTCTTCTTGAGCATAAAGCCCGGCTGCACTAGTTTGATTAAAATAGATGGTGGCAATTTCGGCAGAAACGATTTGTGAGTAGTATGCTACCCAGTAAAGTTGATTTAAAATGACACGCTGATGTTGGCTAGACTGTTCCCACAAAGGTGTACCGTACAGCAGGGAAAATTCTTCGGGATTCCAATATTCGTTTTGACAATCTTCATAGCGAAAGTTAGCGGCTGCTTCATCCATTAAAGCAGTATGGTCTTGCTGTTTGTTACGGGTGTGGTTAATGTGTAATTTGCGATAAGTTGTTGAGCTATCTGATAGTTGGTGAATAGTTTTTTTCATAAATAATATCTAGAAATCGGTGAGCTAGGAGCGGTGATTTTTGACAATGCTGCAAGATGTAAACTAGAAGCTAAACACAAGTCAAGAAATTTACTTAAAATCGCTATGAGCCTTTTTTGTCTAGTTCACGGTGCATTCCAAGGTGCTTGGTGTTGGAATTTGTTAATTCCTTACTTAGAAGCGCAAGGTCACAAAACAGTAGCAATGGATTTGCCTATTGAAGATGCATCGGCAAGTTTATCGCAATTTGCAGATGTCGTATTTCAAGCGCTGCCAAAAACTGATAATGATATTGTGCTGGTTGGTCACTCAATGGCTGGTACTGTTATTCCCCTTGTTGCAGAAGCACATAAAGTACGCCAATTGGTATTCCTAACTGCGCTTATTCCATACCCAAGACTTAGTACAATCGATCAATTTTCTCATAATCTCGATGCTGATAGCCTCAAATCATTAAATTACAAACCAAAAGAGTTAAGTCAACTCGAACAATTTGATGATGAACCTGGTATGTTTAATCCAGTTTCTGTTGGTAAAGACTTTTCAGATGAAGCAGTATTAATTGAACTTTTCTATCATGATTGTCAACTGGATGTAATGCGCTGGGCACTTTCAAAAAGTCGTTCGCAGCAATCAATGGCATATATTTATGAGGTCAATCCCCTGAATTCTTTACCAAATATAGAATGTAAATATATTGTTTGTACTGATGACCGGATAATTTCTCCTGCATGGTCACGCTACGCTGCACGTAAACGCTTGGGAGTTGATGCTATTGAACTGCCTGGAGGACATTGCCCACATTTGTCTCGTCCCGCTCACCTTGCCTCCGTATTAACCAATAATACTTATTAATACTAATACACACATTTATGAGCGGGGAGTGGTTCAAAAGCTCCTCGTTCATCTAAGGCTTGGACGATCGCTTCTGCGGATGCGCCGCGCATGAGCGATCGCAGTATTTGTAATCGCGTACCACTATGGGTTTGTGTATCTAATTCTTCTAGGATTTGGATTTTTTGCGATCGCAAGAGATGTCCTTTTACCTGTTCGACGGCTGTTAATACACTTTGCGGCCCCATCTGCACCATAAATAGAAACTGTGCCAACACATCAAGGATTGCTGCTTGACTGGATGCTGAAACTGGAATTTGGTTAAATAATGTGCTTCCTGTACCATGATGGCGGGCTTCTGCGTGCAAAAAACTGGTGAAAAGTTCAGCCAGGATTGGATGGTGGCATTCTTTAGCCAAGCGGCGGTAATGGCTCAAGCCCCATCCTTCTAACACAACCTGAAGCACAAACAACAGCACTGTTTTGTCTGCACTTTCAACGACTTCTGCTAGCAAACTCAGAAATGGATCGTTAATACCAGTTTGTAGTTGTTCTGGTAAAAAATGGCTTATTTGGCTGAGGTGGGTCGCTTCATCAGCTGTAAAAAGTGCATAGAGTATTCTTTCTTCAACTGTTTCTGCTAACAGTACCATTTTTGCCATGTAGCCAACGCCTGCTTTCTCAATGAAATACGATTCTTCTAACAAGCTGCGATTGGCAAGCTGAACTATGGCAGATTGTTCGGCTGCACTCGCTTGTTGAAAAATTTTGACTTGATGTAGGTTAAAAAACGCCGCATTCCAATAATCCGAGTGAGGCTGCAAAGCATTATTGCCTTGATTCGGCAATGCTGCTTTTAGTATGCGTTGCAATCGGTCATTAGGGTCTGTATGTGGTAGGTCAAGCCCAGCAACTTGATGTTTTAAAGTGGTATTCGTCATGCTAAAGCATTAAAGAGGTAGATGAATGGCGATCGCACAGCGTTTCTAAAGGAGAATCGCTCTCTTCTGGACTATCAACAGCTTGCCAAGTTCCCCAGGTTAAGGCTTTTTGGTGATTAACGTGCTGAATAAATTGCAGAATCGACCGATCGGCTTTGGTGGGAGTCTTGAGGTCAAACTGAATTGTCTGAAACACCTGTGTATCGCCTTTGGCGAAGTAATTGCCAACCTGCTGCGTTAACCACAGCAACCCACGATTTACACCCCATCCTATACATCCAGGTCGTTTGGGAGTCACGAAGATTGTTTGCCCTTCAGTTTTGCCACCTTCAATCATTCGCAGCGCAAATATGATGTAGAAGTGCAGGAAATCCGGCCCCAGTGTGACAGTGCCAGTGCTGCCATACCAATAGCACATACTATAAGTAACTTCGTTGCGGTATAAAGGACGAATCAGGCGGATTAACCAGGAATCATCGCCTCCCCGTGTATTATTGCTGAACGTAATAGCGTTATTGAAGTCTTGGGAATCAAAGACAATTTCTAAGGGCAGATTGTGTACTGTATTGAAATGGTGAGCATCGATCGCATTAATCAGCAACACATTGGGATGGCAGTTTTTGACAAACCGAGTCCCCAATAGATAATCGCAGTCTACCTGTTCCAGATCCGGGACGAAGGGCAGCGAACTTGGCTTTTCCTCACCCACCCAAACCCAAATCATGCCGTACTTTTCTGCTGTCTGCCAGGCTTTGATACATACAGGCAAGGGTTTTCCCTGGGAAGGAACGTCTACACAAATTCCGCGATCGTCATATTTCCAATTATGGAAAAAGCAGCGAATGCCATCACCTTCTACCTTACCCTCTGCCAAATGAGCGCCCATGTGAGGACAATAAGCATCCACCGCCACCACCTGACCGCTGACTCCTCGATAAATTGCCAGGTTTCTACCCAGTAGCGTTACTGCTTTCACCCTGCCAACTTTTAATTTGCTGGATGGCAATGCCCAGTACCATCCTTCTACAAATTGTGTCGGATTGTTAAAGTTCGAGTGTTGGCTGGTAGAAGGCATAAAAGTTAAATGAGAACAGATTCTTGGACAAATTCTAACAATGATTCTGACTTCCACATCCGTTGTCCGGCACGGGTGAGATTGTCATACCGGATTTCAGTTAAACAAACCAATTCATCACCTAGCCGATAGCCTGGGTTTTTTGCCTCAAAAAACTGGATATGGGGGTTAGTCTGTCTGCCTGTCGGGATTTCAATTAAACCCTCTCGTAATATTTGGGGATGGTGGAAGCGGACGATACCAGTTGTTTCTTCGTAAAAATCACCATAGTATTCCTGTGCCAAATTTGCCATCAAATTCGCAACATCGGCAGGTGTTGCCGCATCATAGCGGGGGTAAAACTCTTGCCAAAAAGTGGGGAGAAAGCGGTAAGTGCGAAAACCAGAGCAAATCAGCAGCCAGTACAATTTATTTTCCGCATAGTATTCGCGCAGAAAATTGATTGCGGCAATCCAAGTACGCGGTAGTGTTGTACTCGACCAAGCACTGGGATCGACAATCGTATCACCAGAATACACTACAGTAATGCGCTCTCCTCCAAAAGTTGTCTGGCTCAACATCAGGGTTGAAAACCCTTTCAGGGCATTGGTTATTTCGTCCCTCAACAATAAAACCCAGTTTTTGCGCTCTATATCTGCCTGAAATCCTTCCCAGGTTACACCTTTAAAGTGATTATTTAGCAACCCATACATGGCTATGCGATCGCTTGGTTGCAGCTTTTGGACGGGAACCAGCCAACTCTTCATTATTCGGAATTTACCTAAAATAAGTTTAGTAGATGTTTTTAATTAACACTTTATCGGGCAAAATGGTGAAGTTACCAAGTAATGTGACAGATCCCATAATTGTTATTTACACTACTTATTACTCATCACTACTCTGATGATGCTCGACAAAACAAGGTTATTGAGGAAGAATTTAGCAGTAAAAGTAGGGTGTGTTATGCCAAAGGCTAACGCACCTTGAATTGCTGATGGTGCATTGTACTAAAGCGATAATACACCCTACAACTTAATTTTATTAATTTTAATGAATTGTGGCTATTTTACTTGTGTAAACTGCAAAAAATATATTGATGCAGGATATCGATGGGCTTATTGGCTGCTTGAAAATCCAGGCATTATTTACAAAGGTGAAAGAATTTCAACAGAGCAGGTTTTAAATGCAGAAAAGTACTGGCAGCCACCATCAGAGGAAAGTTATCCTTGGCTAGTCAAGCAAATTTTGCCAGCAGTACACAAATTTATCAGCGAACATCAACAACACTGTTTGCTTTACTTGGATGAGGATGATTTTGCGAGGGAGGGTTCAATTTATTGTGACTTCCAAGAGATTGAAACAGAGTGCGATCGCTCGTAGGTCAGCTTAACGTTAGGAAACCCAACAAAAACTAACCCTAAATGTCTTTTATAAAAATTGGCTACTAGTTACAGGCGAACTGAGCCATTGACGGTTGCGCTGACCAGATTGCCGGAATGCTCCAGGTTTTGCAGATTCTTTTGTGACAGTTCGAGCCGCCTGAGCGATCGCAATTAACTTCGGTAAATCATCCAATTCATCCGGGTCAGGTGTTGCTTTTACAATTCGAGTAGCAAGTTCTTCAAAGCTACCCTCAATCGCTGGAAATTGCTTTAGTTCATCGCTATCTGGATCGACTCCTGTCCTTTCTTGCCAAGGTGACACATTATGTTGGTAGAGATAGGTTGTCAAATCGGCTGTAAACCATTGCTCTTGCGTCCAACAGCTTGCATGGCTCCAAAGCATTTGACTGGGGCGATGCTGACTTAGTTGCTCTAAAATATCTGAGTCCAGCTGCCTCAAGTCATACGTCACAATCAACCCTGGAGTTTCGCATGTTTCAGGTGTCCACTCTTGCAATGGACAGGAAAGAATTTGTGCTACAGCATGAGCCAGAATAGTGCTATCGCGATGGGGAAGCATGAAAACACGAGGGACTGAAATGTTCCAAGTATCAATGACTGTACTCAATCGCTGAATTCCGTGAAGAATCCGGCTTTCATCATCCTGAGTGTAGGCATAGCGACCGTTCATCCCCTGATCCAAGCCGTAAGGAGAAAGATGTAGCAAGATTCCACCTGTAAGGACAAAATGCCAGCCGCGCAAGTCTTGACGATCTAGGCGTGTGATTCCTTGTAAGACATCGGCTCGCTGGAGCATTTCCTCAATGCGTTCTGCCATCCAACGCTCTGATGGTTCGGGATTCTGCTGTAATTGCACCAGTAATTGCTTCGGTTCAACTAAATCGCCTGTCATCAAGGCATTGAATGCCAGCAGATACAAAAATAAAGAGTTTTCTTCTAACAGTTCGGGTGCTTGGCGCAAAACTCGACAGGCTTCTGAACTATGTCTGCTCATTTCTAGAGCAGCAACCAGTTCGCTGAGAATTGTTGGCTGTGTGGGGGCAATTTTATTAGCACGCGCCAAAATGGTAGCCGCAATTTCAGGCAATGAATATTCAATTAATTCATAACCCAGGTCATAGAGCGTTTGTAAATCATTAGGAGCCTCAGCTACGCGACGGACTTTGAGTGCAAATGCCTCATCTGCGATCGCTGCTCCAATTTGAGCAAATAAACTCAACGCTTCTCGCCAATTTTGGTACAATTCGGGGTGTCCTGGGTAGTGCAGCAGCCAGCGCAATCTTTGAAATGCCTGCTGAGGTTCACCATTTGCAAATGCTTGAGATGCCTCAAGATAAACTGCTGTATAGTTTTCCATTAGTTCCCAAAATACCGATTGTATTTTTGATAAAACGCCTCATTAATCCGTTGAACCTTTTCTAGACTAGCTTTAAGTTTGTTTTGCTTGGTCTGGTCGTCAGAAATTTTCGCCTGTGGTTGCAATTGTTTATATCAGCTACAATATTTCATGCTCAATAGTAGCCTTTTTTACACTCTGCGACCATCGAGACGGTTCTAACTGGTTCACATACTTCATATATTGAGCTAATGGCGTATCAATACTCAAAAGCAACTTCGGATGAAATCGAATATTGTCGTAAATTTTGCCATCTTCATCTCTGAGCATGTAGTAAGCCAATCGAGTACAGAGTAGCAAAAACTTACTGAGCAAATATCCCCCGATTCCCTTGCGTTTTTCAGTTACATAAATCGGTTGAATGCGCGTTCTGCCCGGTGCGATCGCGGTGTAAGCATATATCATGTGCAGTGGCGGAAAAAGTCGTACATTTTTCATCATTGTTAATAAGCCAATGCAACCATGAGCATACCGCATTGAATACTCATAAGTGGAACCAAGAAATCTTTGACCTAACCGTTCTCGAAAGGTTGTTTGAGGAAAGTTTCCTCGCATTATAAAGTCAATTTGTGTCCCTAATCCGCTTTGATGTAGCGACAGATCCATTTTGATATCTAAATGATGAATTGTTTTTAAATGTTGGGCATCAATGCCATTCATCATACAGATATGATGATGACAACTTCTCTCAAATGCAATATCAGCTTGTGCAACAACTTCTTTACCTTTCAATTCATCAAAATCAGCTACACCTTCTAGTGTTTTAGCATCAGGATAAATCCAGATAAATCCATATTTTTCTTCCGTTGCATAAGCTTGTAATTTAGCTGGAGCAGGAATTTCTGATTGACAGGGAATATTTTGACAATACCCTGTTTCATCAAATGCCCAATGATGAAAGGCACAACGAATCCAATTACCATCAACTTGCCCAATTCCTAAATCTGTTCCCAAATGAGGGCAGTAAGCATCCAAGGCACGTACTTGGTCATCTTCACCACGAAAAATAGCGATTTTTTGACCACATATTTCTACAGATTTTGCTTTTCTTTTAGGTAATGCACTACTGGGACAGGCAATATACCAACCCTTAGCAACTACATTCCAGTTATTAAATATTTGCATAATTTGTTGACTGATATTTTTGTAATATTTCTTTTCGTAGGCGAATATCATCTTGATATTTACCTATTAAAACTTTCACTAACATTCGACCTAAACAATCAGAAGCCCGCCAAGAAAATATAGCATCTTGTAAATCAATATGACTGCGTTCAAATAGTAAATGTCCGATTAATCCCAACACCTGAGTCAGTGGTAAGCCCAAGAGTAAATAGAAGGTTTGCAATTTCCAAACATAAAAGAGCAAACCGTAAAAAAAGAATATCCCCAAAATGTGTAGAGTAATATTAATTGGATGCTGATGTTTAAGAACAAAAATATCCCAATAGTCTGTAAAAGGATGATCCAGAATTTGATTATTGATTTTATTTCTTAAATTTTGTTGAAGATTATAATTAAGTTGATTCATAAAAAATTTTGCATATACAGCGGATTTCAAGTTGGTGAAATAGACCAGCGAAGTCTCCAAAGTTACGACAAACACGATCAACTTCAAAGTTCAAGCACGAACTTCTTACAGTTGTTAGCAAGGTTTCGGCTCCAACACCGTTGTTATACGGCGTTTCTGCGAGGCTTACAACTCATCTTCACGGCTCATACGCCTCGCTGCGATGGGCGATCGCCACAACAAATACCTGCACTAGTTCATCGTCTATCGAATAGATCGCCCTGTAGTCCCCGATTCGGTAACGATAGTACCTTGCATAATCTCCCTTGAGGGCTTTGATGTTGGGGTGCAACTGGGGAGTTTGCTCTAGTTGCTGCAAACATCGGGCAATTTTTTTCGCTAAGGCTTTGTCAGCATTGATATAAACTTTTTGGGCATCGGGATGGAGAAGAACTTCATACATCAGACCGAAGGGTTCTCCAGTTTGTGTAATCGGTTTTAGGCGTTGCTTGATTTTGCTTAACTCGCTCTAGCAATCCAGGAATTGCCAAAAGTTCTTGGGTTGCAGCTTCGCTTTCAGCATTTGCTAAGTAAGCCGCAAAATCAGCAAGCACCTGTAATCGCTCTGGCGATAGTTGCTGGAGTAAGTCATGAAGCTGGTGCTGTAGCTCTGTCACAGATACTAAATCTGCTGACGAATTATCTTCCATTGGGGAATTATCCGTAGTATTCATTGCCTGCTTTGCAACTTCAAGGTTTAGTGTCCATTGTAAGGCAATCAATTTGAGGAAAATATTATTGGCTTGCCCGAAAGTTTATGCGATTCTCTGCGCCTTTGCGTCTCTGCATGAGATACTTTTAATAACACGGAGATAAAACGCTTCCCAATCTTTCGCGTCCCAAGCGATCGCTCACCTTCCCCTCACAAACAACTCGAATTCCATTAATATAAACCGCTTTCACAATCTCATCCGAACCGCGCTTCACCATCCGAGGTTCACCGTCCAGAACTGGATCTGATATTTGCACTTGGGGGCTAATTGGCTGATTTAAAGCATGAGGATTGAGTAAAACTATATCGGCTTTAGCACCAACTTTCAGGACTCCCGTATCGAGACGAAACCAACGGGCGGGTTCTCCTGTAACACGAGAAATCGCAGCTTCCGGTGAAAGGAACTTCGTTGCAACTGCTTGTTTGAGCAAAGATAAAGCTCCATCATAGTAGCCAAGGTTACGCACATGAGCGCCAGCATCAGTAAAACCAGGGAAAATATAAGGATGCTGCATCATAGCCAAACGGGGTTTTAAGCGATCGTTGGCTCCTGTCGCTACCCAGCGCAAATCCGTATCGTAAGTCTGTAACGCCTGAATAAACAAATCCACTGGTTCCTGTTGCTTATGGCGGGCAATTTTGGCAAAACTCAACCCTTGCCAACTCGCTTCGGGACAGTCAACAACTTCCATCAAATCTAACTGACGATGGAATGATTTACGCCTTCTATTAACCCATTCCTGGCGAAACTGGCGGCGAAAAACTTCAGATTTCCACAGTTGTTGTCGTTCCTGTCGTGACTCACAGCCATTCAGTTGTGCCCCTGTCGAAAATTCTTCAAACAAGGGAGTGACGGGGCCATCCGAGTAAATCGTGAAAGGTTCAGTCAGTGTTTGAAAACGAACATTGCCACCGAGAATGCAGTTCCAAAAATTGAGGATGGGGGAAAAGATTCGCCACAATTTGCGATCGTGTACGGCATCTAAGGCTGAGAGGACAGTTAGCCGTAAGGGTTTTTGCCCAATGCCTGAACCTATACGTAGGATGTCCACAAAGGAAGCCAGCTTTTGTAAATTGGGAGTGACTTGAAAAACGCGATCGCTTCGCCGACAGAGATTCGCTAGCATCGCGTATTCTTTAAACTTGGCGTGTTGAGAGGGAATTGTACAGCCTTGCCATTCTCCACTCATTCGATGCCAAGGAAACATATCTATAGAAACGCCAACAAATCCAGCATCTAAAGCATCCGCCGTAATTCGCTGCATAATTTTTAACTCGAATTTGCTTGGCTGAATGGTTAAGCTGCGTTCCAATCCCATAACATAAGCGCGTAAAGCACTATGCCCAAACAAAGGCGCAACATTAGGCCCAAGCGGTAACTGTTGCAAATGCTGTAAATATTCTGCTGGTGTCTGCCAAGAAAATGACTGTTGCAGCCATTTCTCAATTAGGCGATGAGAAAGGGTTTCTACCCGCTGAAAAATATCTGCCAGCATTTGCGGTTCGCCGATCGCAATCGACAAACTACAATTGCCAATGACAACGCTGGTAACACCATGACGTACTGATTCACTCAGTCCAGGTGCAATTTCCAACTCTAAATCGTAGTGAGTGTGAATATCGATAAATCCTGGCGTAACCCATAGCCCAGAAGCATCAAACACTTCACGGGCTGGGGTAGATAACGAAGGAGCGTTGGCTTTGCCCAACCCAGGCATCGCCACAATCCGTCCATCTTGAATTCCAATATCCCCACGAACAGATGCAGTTCCTAAACCATCAAAAATTAACCCGTTTTGAATCAGCAAATCCAACATAATTCTTTGTTGTCCTTTGGTTATTATTGGATCTGTTTAGGGTCATTATAGGCTGGGAATTTATTGGAAATGGCGATCGCTTGCAATCGAATATTGCCGATTCAGCGTGTGTAAGGTTGTGCTGTACTAAGACTTGGTATAGCCCTGTAATGCTTGACGTTGAAAGTACAGAGCATTGCTTCTCTTCCGACAGCACAAGCAGCAATCAAAGCATCGAGTAAGCCTAAATTGTCTAATAGGTGATAAGAATCAGCTTCGGTAGACCAAATGACAGGTAAGGGAGCAACGAGCTTGAGAGCATTGCGGACTCGTTGTGTATTTTTAGCATCCTGAATGAGTTTCATGACAACAAAACCAGGAACACTCGGTACTTCTGTAAGGCTGGCAAACCAAGCGATTGCAGTGGCGTGGCCGCGCATAATGTCAATCAGAATATCTGTATCTAATAAGTACATTCAATTTACTTACGATCGCTCGCGTGTTTCAGCCTGATGACGCAACTCAAGAGCGTAAGCTTGACTATCAGTGATATCAGGGCGTGAATCAATCGTACCTTCATTTTGCCAGTATGTAACAAGTTCTGCTCCAGTTTTGGGTAGATTATCTAGAACTTTTCTTGTAAATAAAATACGTAAAATATATTTGGATAAAGGTAAATTGAGCCGAGAGGCTTCGCTGTAAAGTTCGTTTTCTAGTTCTGGCGGTAGGTTAAGATTAATACTCATCTCGATCTTTTATCTAGTTTTGATTCTAATCTTGATGGTAGCTTGAGGAAAAGAAGGGTTTGCTAGGATTTTTTCAAAATAGCGATCGCAGGCGATCGACCTACTTATAAGCTCTGATTAATTGGAAATTAGTTCCGTCTTGCAGTTTAGTATTTGTATCGCGGTGTTATGTTAATGCATCGGTCTGCAATGTTAATGCATCAGCCTGCAATGTTAATGCATCGGTCTGCAATGTTAATGCATCGGTCTGCAATGTTAATGCATCGGTCTGCAATGTTAATGCATTGGTCTGTTATGCCATTGCATCGAACTACAAAAGTTAACCTATTCTTTTTTAAACTTGCCTAGTGCAATTGAGGGCAGAGATTGGGAGCGATCGCTTATTGTTCAATATGACTTGTTCGTAATAGCTAACTGCCAGTAGAACAGTAGTATCGCTCTCCTATTTTCCAAAGCTGAAGTGCAACTATCAAAAAAAGAATACCTGCCATTGGCGAGACATAACAAAACCACAAAGGCACTGAAAAATTATCTTCTTTTTCTAGTACTGCAAGCAAAGGAAAATAGCTGACGCAGCCAAGCGGAATCAAGAAAGTAAAAAATCGCTGGAACCATTTACTATAGATTGAAAGCGGATACTGAGCCGTTTCCACTCCTCCATAAGTGAGAATGTTCATAATCTCTAAAGATTCAATAGTCCAAAATGTCAGGGTTGCTTGCACAATGACAATACCAACAAAGAGTGCAATTCCGCCAATAAATGAAGTACCCAAAAGCCACAATGTTTTAAAACTAAAAGGAATGTGCAGAGTTGAAAGCGACCATCCCATAACAACAATTCCCTGAGAAAATCGTCCTATTCGTTTTAATGTAAATTCTGTACCTAGAAGCTGAAGTACTGTAGTGCGCGGACGGAGAAGTAAACGGTCGAAGTTACCGCTTTTAATGAGAGTTGCAAAAGAATCAAATCCTCTGCCAAGGGCATCAGCACAAGCAAAAGAAATATTAATCGTTCCATAAAACAGAGCAACTTCAGCCAAAGTCCACGTACCAATATTATTAAAACGACTAAAAAGTGCCCAGATTCCAAAAAATTCAACAACAGTTCCTAGAAGATGCCCTACAAGTTGAAGTAAGAAGGACACTTTATATTGCATTTGCGATCTGAAAGATACAGAAATATATCGTAAGTAAAGCAAAAAAGCATTCACAGCCAACCTTCGAGTAATTAAAAATTACGTTAGCGCAGTGTTAGCGCGTCCGCGAGCGTCATTACGAATTACGAATTACGAATTACGAATTACGAATTATTCCTTTATCCTCCTTGAATTACAAGCTTTCTGACACCACGTTTCACAAGAACACGCCCAAGGATAACAATGACAACTATCCAGAAAGTTTGATGCAGCAATACATTAAATAGCGCATTTGGTAGCAGATTGCCAGTAAAAAGACGAAAAGGTTGATCGAGAAGTCCTGAGAAAGGAAGTGCATTGAGGACAGGCTTAATCCATTCAGGAAAAAGTGGTAGAGGAACAATCATTCCAGAGAAGATGATTATAAAAGTGGGGAGGACACTATTAATTCCCTCACCAGAGATTGTCCACATCATTGATACAGTCAAAAGCATTGTCAATGCAGAGGAAAGTAGAATTGCACCGATAAAGGAAACAATAAAGGCAATAAGAGAAGCAAACGAAGGTGGAAAAGCAAGCGATCGCTCAGATCCTAGCAGGGGTAAAATAAAAATTGCTACACTCAGAAGCGGAATAGCACGCAGTATCAGGGGTGCTGTGCGAAGCGCCAAAGCGCGAGTAAACCAAAAATTATAAAGGTCAGTGGGTCGCAGCAGATCGTATCCTACCGCACCGGAGCGTATTAGTTCTTGAATTTCTCGATCGCCCGACCAAGGAACAATAGCCATCAAAAATGCTTGTCCAAGCCAGACATATCCTACAGCTTCACGAAAAGTCATTGGTTGAGTAGAGGTTGCATGAGTAAAGAATGCCTCAAGAACCATTACTTTCACAAATCCCCAAAAAAGTTGAGTTGCCACCCCTGCTAAAGCAGCAGTCCGATATTGCAACAGCAGTGCAAATCTGGCAACAAACAGCGACCAATATGCTGTCATATGGAAGTCCCTCCGGAATTGGCGTAAAGTTCGGCAACTATCTCCTCAATCGGTGGATTTTCTACAAACAGATCCTCTACTTCATGTTTTGCAGTAACTTGGCTAATCAGGGATGCAGCAGAAAGCTTCGTGGGATCGAAAGCAAGAGTTACGGTGCGACCTTCTTTAGAGATGATATTGACACCTTCTTCCTCAAAGAAAAAATCATCCTTAGCCAAGTCGATTCTTAAATACCGCCGCGAGGAAACTTGAGAACGCAGCTTTGCCAGAGTTCCATCACAAAGAATCTCACCGCCACCAATAATAATGATGCGATCGCACAATGCCTCGATATCATCCATATCATGGGTTGTCAAAATGGTAGTTACTTGATGCGTTTTATTCAGCGCTTTGATAAATTTTCTGACCGCAAGCTTTGAAACTGCATCAAGCCCGATGGTAGGTTCATCAAGAAAAAGAATTTCAGGTCTGTGCAGCATGGCGGCTGCAAAGTCACATCGCATCCTTTGACCAAGGCTTAACTGCCTCACAGGAGTAGAGAGAAAGCTTGAGAGATCGAGCAAATCAATCATTTCATCGCGTGTCTGGCGATATTCTAAATGGGGAACACAATAAATATCCCGCAGCAAATCGAAAGACTCAATTACTGGCAGATCCCACCATAGTTGCGTTCTTTGACCAAACACTACTCCAATTCGACCAACATGCCGGATTCTATCTTTCCAAGGAGTTCGTCCGCCAATTATACATTTTCCACTAGAGGGTACTAAGATACCACTTAAAATTTTAATGGTAGTAGATTTACCAGCTCCATTTGGGCCGATATATCCTACCAATTCTCCCCGCTCCAGCGAGAACGAAACTCCTTTCAACGCCCGGACTTCTATAGTTTTTCGCTGCACAAGCCCTCGGATTGAACCGAAAAGCCCAGAGGAACGTTCAGACACAAAAAAAGTCTTCTTGAGGTCTTCGACAAGAATGTGAGACATATATGATACTAATTCGTAATTCGTAATGCGTAATTCGTAATTAAAACAGATAGAAGAAGGTTTAATATAGCTTGTTTCGCATCTTTTACCAATTTGGTGTTACTTTACTGCTATTAAAGCTTCTAGTAAATTTTGCTTCATTATTCGTAGATGCGATCGCGTACCCGTTCGTAATCAACTCAAGTGAGCCAGTAGGGAAAACATCTGCCATTAAATTGTTCCTTAACTTTTAGATGTTTGCTGGTTAAAATCCTGAAAAATTGGGAAGCTGAAAACTAATCAGATTTTATTTACCCGCTGGCTTAGGATAGCGAGTTATATTCGCTCAATACTTTTCAAAGATCGTTTAACAAATGTCTAACTATGAATTATTTAGACATTACTAATTATTAGCTAATGACTGAAATTGATTGAAACAAAGACAATTCAAATTTGAATAGAGGATAAATATATGAGTCAAAGGCTGTTACTCAAACCTACAAATAAAGGGTTAATGGCATTAGTAATTGCTGCTACTGCGATTACAGGTGGAATTGGTATTTATGCTATTTCTCAGTTTGGGCAATTTGGTCAAACTGCTTCATCTGAGCCAATAAAAACTACGCCAAGCAGTCAAAAAGTAACAGCATTAGGACGACTAGAACCGGAAGCAGAGGTAATTAGCTTGTCTGCGCCCTTGGCTTTAGATGGCGATCGCGTTGCCCAAATTTCAGTAAAAGAAGGCGATCGCGTTCAAGCCGGACAGATTGTGGCAATTTTAGACTCGCGCGATCGCTTACAAACTGCTGTATTACAGGCTAAACAACAAATTAGGGTTGCCCAAGCTAAACTCGCTCAAGTTGAAGCGGGTGCAAAAGCCGGAGAAATTCAAGCACAGCAAGCAAACATCGAACGCATACAAGCACAATCTCTAGGAGATAAAACCGCTCAAGCAGAAGCAATCGCTCGCATAGAAGCGCAGTGGCTAGGAGACAAAATAGCTCAAGAGGCAACAATCAAAAAGCTGGAAGCAGAACTCAACAATGCTCAAGCCGAATATCAACGCTATCAACAGTTATCCTCCGAAGGAGCAGTTTCTAACTCTGCGTTTGACACGAAGCGCTTGAGTTGGGAAACTGCCAAACAGCAACTCGACGAAGCCAAAGCAATTCTTAACCGCATTAACGCTACTGCAAAGAGACAACTTGCCGAAGCTAAAGTCGCACTTACCCGGATTAATGCCACTAGTAACAAACAAGTCAGCCAAGCTCAAGCCACACTCACCAGTATTGCCGAAGTCCGTCCGGTAGATGTGCAGGCATCAAAAACAGAGGTAGACAATGCGATCGCCACACTCAAACGTTCCCAAACCGAGTTGATTGGTGCTTATATCAAAGCACCAACGGCAGGTCAGATAATTAAAATTCATACAAGAGTGGGAGAAAAAATTAGTACTACTGGCATTGCAGACGTAGCGCAAACCAACCAAATGATGGCAGTAGCCGAAGTTTATCAAACGGATGTTGGTAAAGTGAAACTCGGACAGCAAGCAGTGATTACTAGTCAGGCATTTACTGGCGAACTACGAGGAACCGTCTCCCATATTGGTTTACAAGTAAATCGACAAAACGTTTTTAGCAACCAACCAGGAGAAAATCTCGATAGCCGAGTAGTTGAGGTAAAAATTCGCCTGAATCCCCCAGATAGTAAACGAGTTGCAGGTTTTACCAACTTGCAAGTGCAAACAGCAATTGAATTGTAAAGAGACTGGGGGAGGACGCGGGGACGCAAAGACACGGGGACGCGGAGAATAATTACTGACTCTTGCCTAACAACTGACGACTAACTATTGACTAATATCCAATATGAAACTATTTCGCAAAACGCCGCTGGCATGGCGGCAGTTAATGAAAGAAAAAACGCGTTTGGTTGTTGCGGTTGCAGGTATAACCTTTGCCGATATGCTGATGTTTATACAGTTGGGGTTTGAAAGTGCGCTGTTTGATGCAGCCATAAAACCCCATCGCAATTTGCAAGCAGATTTGGTTTTGATTAATCCTCAACTTCAAACTCTGTTCTCAGTCAAAAGCTTTTCTAGAGAGCGACTGTATCAAACATTAGCTTATGACGGTGTTGAGTCAGTGAATTCTGTTTATATCAGTACCGGACAATGGCGAAATCCCGAAACGCGTCTCGAACGCGCTATCTTAGTTTGGGGTATCGATCCAGCGAAACCCGCATTCAAATCCCCTGAAACCAAACAAAACCAACATTATCTCAAGCAGTTGTATCAAGTTCTGTTTGACCAAGCAGGTCGTCCGGAATATGGGGCAGTTGGCGATATCTTTAAGAAAACAGGCAACTTTGAAACGGAACTGAATAATAAAGCCATCAGCGTTAAAGCCTTGTTTACCGATGGTGCTTCCTTTGCTGCCGATGGTAATGTGATTACCAGTGACTCTACCTTTCTTCAAATATTCCCAGAACGTAAACCCGATCGCATCGAAGTGGGGTTAATTACTCTCAAACCAGATGCCGATCCCGAAAAAGTGCGATCGCAACTCGCCGCTCGATTACCCAATGATGTCAAAGTCCTGATTCCAGAAGCATTTGCCCAAATCGAAAGACAATATTGGGAAACTGGTACTGCCATTGGTTTTATTTTCGGTTTAGGTACAACAGTCGGATTTATTGTTGGCATCGTTATTGTCTACCAAATCCTTTACTCCGATGTTTCGGAACACATGCCAGAATACGCCACGCTCAAAGCTATGGGCTACGGCGATCGCTATTTACTAGTAGTCTTACTCCAAGAAGCATTGTTCTTAGCCGTGCTGGGTTATATGCCGGCATTTTTCCTTTCCGTCGGACTTTATCAGCTCACCTATACTGCTACAATGCTGCCCTTAGCCATGAAGCTAGAACGGGCAATACATGTCTTAATTTTAACTATTATCATGTGTAGTTTTTCTGGCGCGATCGCCATGCGAAAACTACGAGCCGCCGACCCAGCCGACGTTTTCTAGTTTCAGGAGTCAGTTGTCAGAAGGACGGCAGTTGCTCCATTTGGGGAGACCCCAAGACTGCACTGCCTCCAGAAGGCAGAAGTGAAGAATTATCCCCCTTGTCCCCCTCCATATGTTGCAAGAATATTTACCACTAACTTTTAACTCAACAATCTCTGCTGTAGAACCAGTGATTTCTGTAACTAACCTCAACCACTACTTTGGTGGGGGTGGGCTTCGCAAACAAGTTTTATTCGATATCAATTTAGAGATTAACGCTGGCGATATCGTGATTATGACTGGCCCCTCCGGATCGGGAAAAACCACTTTATTAACTTTGATGGGTGGACTGCGTTCTGCTCAAGCAGGCAGTTTAAAAATCTTAGGACAGGAAATTTGTGGAGCTAATAAGCAGCAATTAACCAAGCTTCGCCGCCAAATTGGCTATATTTTTCAGGCGCATAATCTAATGACTTTTCTCACGGCGAAAGAAAATGTGCGAATGTCCTTAGAGTTGCATGATGAGTTTTTGAATCAAGATATCAATGCAAAAGCGATCGCCATGCTGGAAACTGTCGGTTTGGGACAGCGTGTAAATTACTACCCAGAGAATTTATCAGGGGGACAAAAACAACGGGTGGCGATCGCTCGTGCTTTAGTCAGTCATCCTAAGATTGTCTTAGCAGACGAACCCACAGCCGCACTCGACAAAAAATCTGGGCGCGATGTCGTGGAATTGATGCAGAAGCTAGCCAAAGAACAAAACTGTACGATTTTGCTAGTTACCCATGACAACCGCATTCTCGATATTGCCGATCGCATTATCTATATGGAAGATGGTCAGCTAAAGACCGATGGCGTAGATGTTAGCAGCTAGTTAGTAACGCAAAGACGCAGGGGATAAGAAGACAAGAAAGACAAAGAGAATAACTCCTAACTCTTGTATAGACCTGCCATGGCAGGTCTGTACTCCCCAGTCCCCACTCTCTTGCACATCGCCTAAAGTTTATTCTTAACTTTAAGATATTCAGTTGTTAATAATGTCAAATGCTCTAACATAACTAAATAAGTTACTTCTTTGCGCTACGGCATGACTTTTTTTATTTCCATACTTCGTGAAGTATTACTCTGCACACTCTGTAGTTATTTAATTACGTATTCTTGTGTTTGGAAAGGAGTAACTAAAGCAGTTGAATTAAAAAGACGTGATTAAAAGTTTTTAGGTTAAATAAAAGGTAATTATTTTAGTATAATTGTTAACCATTTTATTAGACTATATATGAAATTTTACAGAAAATACAAAATCAAAATGAAATCTCACTATCTTAGTGACAATAACAGAATCTAGAAAAAAGTTTGTATGACAGTGGCTAACAACGAAATCACAGAATTTACAGTAGTCAAGGGGACTATACCAAAATCGCTAAAAATTCAATTTAAGGTTTTCTGTGTCAAGAAAAATTTAGAAATGAGTGAGGTATTGGAAACCTTAATTAAACAATGGATACAAACAGGTGCTACTATTCCTCAATTGTCAAGTCATTTAGTTCAAGATGAATTAGAAGAAATAAAAGGATACATTCCAAAAAATTTAAAGTATCAGTTTAAAGTTCTCTGTAAGCAGAAACAAGTTACAATGCGTTCTGTTTTATATGCACTTATCACAAAGTTGATGGAAAAGGACAGTTTTAGAGAATAATAGTTTTTACTTGATTTATCTGCATTTCATCTATATTCATGGTGAATAGACTTGTTAGGTAAAAATCTCAGAATTTTAATGATTCCGAATCAATATCTAAAAGGAAACTACCCACACTGTAATGCCACAGGGTGGGTAGTTTTATTGGATAGTTTAACAAGTTTGACTCATAGAGAAAAGGTTTGCCATTAAGTTGAGTCTTAAATTTTAGATATTTACTGGTGTAAATCATCAAAAATTGGCAATCTTATAAACAACAAGGTTTGCGAATAAATGTAGTTTATGTAGCAGATAAGCTTTTGCAGGCATTGTCATCCCTATTTATAAAAAATCGAGAGATGGCAGATGTACAGCGCTTTTCATCTACGTGAAGTACACTAGCCCACCTCCTTGTCAAGGGGAGAGTTGGGGTGTACTCCATCAACTTGCAATCTACTGTATTTGTAAATTTGCGACTAACTACTAAAAATAACTGTCCGCAGTCAACAATAAAATTTACCAGCTAGGAGTTAATTATTAATCTCTTGGATTCCTGCAACCCTGATTTTCCATAGTAGAAACGATTCTTTTTATTTGTTTGCTAACAAATAAACTGGCTGACCAACTCTTGTTCATAACAGTTTCAACTTAAACATTCTGCTTTGGGAGAAGTAAACAATTATGGCTTTAATAACTCAGTCCGTTAATCAGTCATTAGCAGGAGAAACAATGAAAAATATCTTAGTGATTGAAGACGAGACACCAACACGCAACCTTTTTCTTAATTGCCTAAAATCTGAAGGTTTCTGCCCTATTGGGGCTGAGAATGGCATTGTTGGTATTCAACGGGCGCGGGAATGTTCGCCTGATTTAGTACTTTGCGATGTTCTGATGCCAGAACTTGATGGTTATAGCGTTCTCAGTACACTACGCCAAGACCCTGTAACAGCGATTATTCCTTTTATTCTTCTCACTGTTACACTTACCAAGTCTGAACTCCGTAAAGGTATGAACTTAGGAGCAGATGACTATCTTACTAAACCTTGTACGGTAGAAGAATTACTAGCAGCGATCGCAGCCCGATTGAAAAAACAAACAGCACTCAAGCAGTGGTATGTAAATCAACAATCATCAATCAAATCCCAATCCACCGATACTGCAACTTTCTATCCTACTAACTCTCGACTTAGTAAAGTCTTCCAATATATTGAGGAGAATTACCATCAGCAAATTAGCCTTTCTAATGTAGCCCAAGCAGTAGGTTACTCTCATGCTTACTTGACTAATTTAGTCAAACGCCAAACGAAGCGATCGGTACATGACTGGATTGTTGAACGCCGGATGACAGAAGCGCGTTATTTACTTCTCAATACTGACGAAACTATCAATCGAATTGCAAACAAAGTGGGATATCCAGACGCAGGTTATTTCATTCGCTTATTTCGCCAGATTCATAAACTTCCTCCAAAAGAATGGAGAAACACATCTCGTATACAGCCAGTTGATGGATATTTTTCCGCCTTACCTTCTTTGAACTAAAGCCAACCATTTCTATCATTACTTGAAAATACTTTGTGTCTTAGTAGTTCAAGATTTGGGACACTAAGACATAAAGAGAAAAATAGGTTTGTATGCGTTTCCTAATTTGACAAAGATAATGCAAAATTTAACTTCAGCAAAATCAACCTCTCCCTTTTCCACAGGATTACCAGCCTTGTATATTATTGCTTTCTTATCGGGTATATCTATAGGGCTGTTTAATCCTTTTATTTCAACGCTTATGGCTCAAAATCAAATTGATGAGCTATGGATAGGCGCTAACTCTACAGTGTATTTTCTCATGATAGCTTTGGGGACTCCTTTGGTAGCAAAAATATTGCATCAAATAGGACTCCGTAAAACTATGATGCTAGGTCTGATACTGATGGGTTTTAGCGCTCCTTTGTTTCCTTGGACGACACAAATAT
Organism: Dendronalium sp. ChiSLP03b; assembly: GCF_034531165.2. Classification (NCBI taxonomy): domain Bacteria; kingdom Bacillati; phylum Cyanobacteriota; class Cyanophyceae; order Nostocales; family Nostocaceae; genus Dendronalium; species Dendronalium sp. ChiSLP03b. Next base: position 57,466 of record NZ_JAVRBR020000138.1, read on the forward strand.
CGTTATGGTTTATCATCCGCGCTGTTATGGGTTTTGGTTGTTGTTTGTACTTAGTTTGTGGACAAACAGCATTAAATTACTTCTGTCATGAAAGTAATCGAGCGATTACTAATGGTTTGTATGCTTTAGCTTTTTCTTTTGGATTTGGTATCGGCCCGGTTATCGGTTCATCTCTCTACAATCTTTCTCCAAAATTGACTTTTTCTTTAGGTAGTCTTTTAATTATTACTGGTGTAGTTGTTGTTTGGTTAGGCTTACCTGAAAAGTCGGTTGTTTTTCGAGCTTCTTTCCGTGTAGAACTTGTTAGAAAGTTAAAACTTCCTTTTCAAAGTGCATTTGCCTATGGTTTTGCTGAATCTACTTTAGTTTCTTTATATCCAGTTTATTTAATACAACAAAACTATAGTGTGGAACAAATAGGTCTGACATTTGCTGTATTTGTAGTTGGAGGTCTAATTGCAACTCTTCCAATTACTCATTTAGCAGACCGTTTTGGTAGATTAAAGGTTCTTTTGATTACTGTATGTCTTGCACTGTTTTCTATTTTGTCTCTTTCAATAGTTACTAACAACATCGCTACTCAAATACTTGCCTTTATTGCTGGAGCTAGTGTAAGTCCCGTTTTTCCCCTAGCGATAGCAATGATTGGAGACAAACTTTCTAGAAATGAATTATCTTCGGGAAGTGCCTTACTCACAACTATCTATAGTTTTGGATGTACATTGGGGCCGATACTTTCTTCCATAGCTATGCAAGTTTTTGGAAATAATCAAGTTTTTAGCTTGTCAACAATTACTTTTTTTCTAGTTGTGTTTTACACAATTAAAGAATTGAAAAATCTGGAAAAAGTATATTAATTAATTCATCTAAAAAACATCAATACGAAAGGAGATTATTTAACCATGAAAGGACTAGAAACAAAAATGGCATCTGTAACCAATGCTTTGACAAATACTGGCTTACTAAAGTTTTTAACAGAGAGTCAAAATACACTAATCGAGTGGATACAAAATGTAGGTAATACTAATGAAACCTTTTTGTCTAGGGGGAACTCTGAAGCGCGACCTTCACAAAAACAGTTTCAAACAGAAGAAGTAATTCAAGGCTGGTTAGTTTTCTATCTTTCTAAACTACTGTTAGTTAATCATAGTGAGATTAACATTCATCTCCCCTTTGAATACTATGGAATTACATCACTAGAAGCGTTACGTCTGACATATGCCATAGAAGTTTGGCTAGGACGTAGACTTTCTTTAGAGTTGGTGTATGAATATCCGACAGTTCAAGTATTAGCCCAGCATTTAGCCAAGGAAGTTGATTGTGTCTGCGTGTCTTAATTACGTTAGCGAGCCTTCTCCCAAAGGGAGACGCTACGCGAACGAGCGTCATTACGAATTACGAATTACGAATTACGAATTATCATGATTACTGTTGATTGTCTGTGGCGTTCTCCACCTACAAACTGGTCACTGTTAAGCGAAGATGTTCATGTTTGGTGTACTTTCCTCAACCAATCGACATCTCGCGTTCAGACATTATCACAATTGCTTTCACAAGACGAACGCACTCGATCTGAACGTTTTTATTTGGAACGAGACAGAAAACGTTTCATTGTTGGGCGCGGTTTACTAAGAACAATCTTAGGTTCTTATTTGGGTACTAATGCCAGTCAATTACAGTTTTGTTATGGACAGCATGGTAAACCAACTTTAGCAGAAACATCTGGTGGGAGTATCTTGAGTTTTAATTTATCTCACTCCCATGAACTTGTTTTATATGCTATAACTCGTAAACGTGAAATTGGCGTTGATATTGAATATATTCGTCCTATTTCTGACTTCGAGCAAATTGCCGATCGCTGTTTTTCAGAACGCGAAAAAAACGTCTTTCATCAGCTACCAAAAGACCAAAAGTTAGGAGCATTTTTTAATTGTTGGACTCGCAAAGAAGCTTATTTGAAAGCTACTGGCTATGGACTACTTTTTCCAATGGATCGGTTAGATGTCTCGTTATCTCCCAGCGAACCAGTTCAACTTTACAGTATCAAAGGCGATCGCTCCACTGTCACCCGCTGGTCACTCCAAGAGTTTACACCCGCTTATGGCTATGTAGGTGCTTTAGCTGTCGAAGGACACGGTTGGCAACTCAAATGCTGGCAATGGGAGTAGGAAGGCAGTTGTCAGTTGTCAGTGGTCAGTTGTCAGTGGTATTTTTCCCCCTGCTTCCCCCGCGTCCCCCTATCTCCCCACTCCCTAATATACATCCCTGATTACCGAAAGATTTTCCATTGATTATGCATCTCACATTCCGTAAATTTAACTATGTTACTGATAATTGCAACTTAAAGATTCGCCAATCAAATACTAGAATTTTAAGCCAAATTACACTTAAATAATTAGCAAAATAGTTATTCACTAACTAGATTAGTAACGAAGGTTAAAAATCTATTTTCTTTACCTTCATTTTAAGATAGAAACCCACACTAATTTGAACGCCAAGAGGGAATGAAAATATCTATTTCCCAATCCCCAGTCCCCAGTCCCTATTTTCTAATACCAAGGAAAAGATAGTATGACTATTTCCTTTCAATATTTAAAATTTTCTTCGTTAGTAGACCTTCTGCGCTATAGGGCTTTACATCAACCTGATAGATTAGCCTTTTCCTTTTTACAGGATGGAGAAATAGAAACGGCTAGTTTAACTTACCGAGAATTAGATCGACAGGTACGAGCGATCGCAGCTCATCTCCAGTCTATCGGAGCTAGTGGCGAACGAGCGCTGTTACTCTATCCATCTGGTTTGGAATTCATTACCGCTTTCTTTGGGTGTTTGTACGCAGGGGTAGTGGCTGTTCCGGCTTATCCACCCAAACAAAATCAAAAGCTTACCAGATTACAATCAATCATCACAGATGCCCAAGCAAAGGTAGCTCTGACTAATCAATCTCTGTTCGAGAATATTAAAGGACGCTTTGAACAAGATACAGAACTGGCAAAAATCCATTTACTTGCTACCGATAGCATTGCTGAGGAATTAGCCTCAGACTGGCGAAAACCGGAAGTTAACAGCAACACTTTAGCCTTTCTGCAATATACTTCGGGTTCTACTGGTACGCCCAAGGGAGTCATGGTCAGTCATGGCAATCTGCTGCACAACTTGGAGTACATGAAGCAGGCATTTAATCTGACCCCTGACAGCGTATCTGTATCTTGGCTACCTGGTTTCCATGATATGGGTCTGATCGATGGACATCTGCAACCTTTGTATACAGGGTTTAGGTGTATTTTGATGCCGCCTGCATCTTTTGTGCAGCGACCGATTCGATGGCTGCAAGCAATTTCGCACTACAAAGCAACCCATTGCGGTAGTCCCAACTTTGGCTACGATCTCTGTGCCAGCAGCAATCTCACTCCAGAACAACTAGAATCTCTCGATTTAAGTCATTGGCATAATGCCTACAGTGGTGCTGAACCAGTTCGCAAAGAAACAATGGAGCGGTTTGCCGCTAAATTTCAAGCTTGTGGTTTTCGCTCTCACTTCTTCTACCCTTGCTATGGTTTGGCAGAGTCTACTTTGATGGTTTCAGGTGGCAACATCAAAGATGAACCGATTTACTGTCAAGTCGAGGCAGAAGCACTCGAACAAAATCGGATTATCCCAGCTAATGCAGATACAAAGAATATTAGATATTTGGTAGGGTGTGGGCACTCTTGGCTAGATGCGAAAATTGTCATTGCTAACCCAGAGACAATGACGCAATGTGCCCCTAACGAAGTCGGAGAAATTTGGGTTTCTGGTTCCAGCGTGGCTCAAGGTTATTGGCAAAGACCAGAAGCAACAACACAAACATTTCAAGCATATCTGCAAGATGGAAGCGGCCCATTTCTTCGCACTGGTGATTTCGGATGTTTGCAGGATGGTGAGTTGTTTGTCACCGGACGCGTTAAAGACATGATTATTATCCGCGCTCGCAATCACTATCCCCAAGATATTGAATCGACAGTAGTAAAAAGTCATCCAGCTTTACGGATTGGTTTCGCGGCGGCTTTTTCTGTTGAATTAAATGGCGAAGAGCAACTCGTCGTTACTTCTGAGGTTGAGCGGACTGCCATTCGCAAACTGAATGTCGATGAAGTCGTGGCGGCTATCCGACAAGCGGTATCAGAAGAACACGAACTTCAAGTTTATGCTGTGGTGCTGTTGAAGCCTGCAAGTATTCCCAAAACTTCTAGCGGTAAAATTCAGCGTCATGCCTGTCGAACTAAGTTTCTAGAAGGAACGCTGGATGTTGTAGATATGTGGCATTCCGCAAGTAGCCAACTTCCTAATGCAAAAGCAGAATCTTCTCGTCCTTTAAAGGCACTGAATAAACAGGCAGAAACTATCCAAGCTTGGTTAGTTGAGAAAATTTCACAGCAGCTAAAGATTGCACCTCAAACCATAGATGTTCAAGAACCTTTTGCACGCTACGGTTTGGATTCGCTGGCGGCGATGATGCTTTCCACGGAACTAGAAGATTGGTTGCGGTTGAGCCTTTCTCCGACTCTGATTTATGATTATCCTTCCATTGCCGCTTTGGCTGAACATTTAGCTGTGGTTGTTGAGAATTCCCAGCCAGAACCAGGGGAGCAGAGAATCTGGGGAGCGGGGGAGCTGGGGAGCGGGGGAGAATTCTCTAGTCTTTCTCCTAATCCTCAATCCTCAGATGCGATCGCAATTATCGGTATCGGCTGCCGTTTTCCAGGAGCAAAAGACCCAGAAGCCTTCTGGCAACTGCTGCAAAATGGTACTGATGCCATTGTAGAAGTGCCGGGCGATCGCTGGGATATTCAGCAAGTTTACGATGCCCAACCAGCAACACCAGGAAAGATGAACACTCGTTGGGGCGGATTCTTAGAAGATGTGGATCTTTTTGATGCTGCTTTCTTTGGTATCAGTCCCCGCGAAGCCGAAAGTATCGACCCGCAACAACGCCTAGTGCTGGAGGTCAGTTGGGAAGCGCTGGAGAAGGCTGGCATTGCCCCACAACAATTAAAAGGCAGTCAGACTGGGGTATTTATCGGCATTAGCACTAACGATTATGCGCGGTTGCAATTTAACCATCCTGCTGGTACTGATGCTTATTTTGGTACTAGTTCGGCGTTTAGTATTACCGCGAATCGCTTGTCTTACTTACTAGATTTGCGCGGGCCGAGTTGGGCAGTAGATACAGCTTGTTCTTCTTCACTAGTGGCGGTGCATCAAGCTTGTCAAAGTCTGCGTCAAGGAGAATCGGAACTCGCTTTAGCTGGTGGAGTAAATCTCATCCTGACTCCTGAATTAACGATCGCATTTTCCCAAGCTCAAATGATGGCAGCAGATGGGCACTGTAAGACATTTGATGCTAGTGCTAACGGTTACGTTCGCGGTGAAGGCTGTGGCATTGTTGTCCTGAAGCGTCTCAGTGATGCCCAGCGAGATGGAGACAATATTTTAGGAATTATTAGAGGTTCGGCTGTTAACCAAGATGGTCGCAGTAATGGACTGACAGCACCAAACGGCCCTTCTCAGCAAGCAGTGGTGCGTCAGGCTTTAGAAAAGGCGCAAGTCCAACCCGGACAAATTAGCTATGTTGAGGCGCACGGTACTGGTACACCGTTGGGAGATCCCATTGAGGTGAATTCTCTCAAGGAAGTGCTGATGCAGGGGAGAAATGAGTCATGTTCTTGCTGGATTGGTTCGGTAAAAACTAATATTGGTCACTTGGAAGCTGCATCGGGAATCGCTAGCTTGATTAAAGTGGTACTGGCATTACAGCATCAAGAGATTCCACCACATCTACATTTGCAGCAGCTTAACCCTCATATCAAGTTAGAGGGCACTTGTTTGGCGATTCCTACCGAACGCCAGGCATGGACAACAGAACCGCGATTTGCTGGTGTGAGTGCGTTTGGGTTTGGCGGGACTAATGCTCACGTGATTTTGGAAGAAGCAGGGGAGCAGGGGAGCCAGCGCCGTGCGGGGGTTCCCCCCGTTGAGGCGACTGGCGTGAGCAGAGGAGCAGGGGAGCAGGGGAGCAGAGGAGCAGGGGAGCGTCCTAAGCATTTGCTGACTCTCTCGGCGAAGAGTGAGAAGGCGTTGCGGGAGTTAGCACAGAAGTATGGGCGATTCTTAGCGACGAATTCAGAGGTTGCTGTGGCTGATGTTTGTTTTACTAGTAACACGGGGCGATCGCATTTTGATTATCGTTTAGCAGCGATCGCTGAATCAACTGCACAGTTAAGCGAACAACTGAATGCTTTTGCCAATTCTCAACCAACTGCGGTATTAGTCAGTCAGCTAGAAACCAGTAAGCCTCGTAAAATCGCGTTTCTCTTCACCGGACAAGGTTCTCAGTATCCTGGAATGGGACGGCAACTCTACGAAACTCAACCAGTTTTTCGCCGTACTCTGGAACGCTGTGATGAAATTCTCCGGGCTTATCTAGAGCAACCTCTACTGTCAGTTATTTACCCTGAGTCGAACACAAATTCAGTGTTAAATGAAACAGCATATACACAACCAGCTTTATTTGCCTTGGAATATGCTCTCTTTGAACTGTGGAAATCTTGGGGAATTGTTCCAGATATAGTTATCGGTCACAGTGTCGGGGAATATGCTGCCGCTTGTGCTGCTGGGGTGTTCAGTTTAGAAGATGGGCTGAAGTTGATTGCCATCAGGGCAGGGTTGATGCAGGCATTGCCTCCCAATGGCATGATGGCGGCAGTATTGACTGATGAACAACGGGTGGTGGATGCGATCGCTCCTTATGATGCAACGGTATCTATTGCTACCGTGAATAGTCAGAATCAAACTGTGATTTCGGGAACCAAAGAAGCTGTGCAGGAAGTACTGAAACAATTTGAGTCTCAGAAAATTTCTGCCAAAGCTTTGAGAGTTTCTCACGCTTTTCACTCTCCGTTGATGAACCCGATGCTAGAGTCTTTTGAAGAGATTGCCGCCTCTGTGAAGTTTAACGCGCCTAGTATTCCTTTGGTTTCCAATTTGACAGGCGAAATCCTTAGCAATCAAGACATTCCTGACGCGAATTATTGGTGTCGTCATATTCGAGAAGCGGTCAGATTTTCAGCCGGGATGGAGACGCTGCATCGTCAAGGTTATGACTTATTTCTGGAAATCGGCCCTAATTCTACGCTGTCAAATCTAGGAAAACAGTGTTTACCGAAAGGTGTAGGAACTTGGTTGACTTCTCTAACAAAAGAAGACAACTGGCAATCATTACTCAACAGTTTGGCAACACTATACACCCTTGGCGTAGATGTGGATTGGTCTGGATTTGACCGAGACTTTACGCGCAGTAAGCTAGCACTCCCTACTTACCCGTTTCAGCGTCAACGTTTTTGGATTAAAACCGACGGAGGAAATAATACAAAATTGAATACTACAACAGACGAACTCGGCAAACAAAGCCAGAATTGGACATCTCAACAATACTTCTATGGCTGGCAATGGCAACCTCAGCAGCTAGTTGCAACGGGAGAGATTTCGCCTGGGGCTGTCCTCATCTTTAAGGACGCTCAAATGGTTGCCAAAAACCTTGAAAAGCTGTTTGATGCGGAAAAATACCCTGTCTACTTTGTCACTGCGGCTCAAAAGTTCCAACAAAAAACAGAACAACACTTCACTATCAATCCTGCTTCGCCGGAAGACTATGAAAAGCTGATTCAAGCTTTCAAACAGCAAGGTTTGACAATTACAGCTATCATCCACCTTTGGAATTACAATCAAGCTGCAATTTCAAGGTTGCCTGTAGATTCTCACGATTCTGTACTGCAAGAAGGTATGTACAGCGTGTTGTATTTAGGACAAGCACTGGTCAAACATTACGCCAATTCTCCCATCAATTTACTGCTGTTAACTCAGGGTGCTTATGTAACATCTGCAAATGAAACGCTTCAGGGTTTACACCAAGCGATGGGAGCAACCTTAGCCCAAACACTGACTCAAGAACACAATAATATTCAAGCAAAAGTAGTAGATATTACACCTGGGAGTGTCTCTTCAGAAACACTAGCTACAATTTTGTTCCAAGAGTTGCCAGCCAAACCTGACAAAGAAGGAATTGTAGTTATCCGCCAAGGACAACGGTTTATCAGGATTTTAGAAAGAATGGAAATTCCGGCTAGTAAGGAATTTCAGCCAGTCTTAACACCGGGAGATACTTGGTTAATTACTGGTGGTGTGAGTGATGTCGGCGCAGAAATTGCTAAGGGAATGGTGAGTCGCGCACCGATTAATTTAGTACTAACTGGTCGTCATCCCCTACCGCCAAAAGCAGAATGGCACTTGCATGATGGTGACAACAGCACTAGCAAACGCATCCGGATTATTCAAGACCTAAAGCGACTGGGAGCTACGGTACTGTACCACGCTGTAGATGCTACAGATGCCGAAGGAATGCAGCAGTTGATGGAAACTATCCGCGAGCGCTTCGGGCAATTACATGGAGTTATCCACGCTGCTGGGGTGCAGGATCAAACAAGATTCAAGCTGTTGCAAAAAACACCCGAAACCGTTGCGGAGGTACTTGCTCCGAAAGTTGAGGGAACCATTATCTTAGATAATGTCACCCAAGACGAACCTTTAAAATGTTTTGCTGTCATCTCCTCTGCTGCGGCATCAAAAGCTGAATGGGGAGCTAACTTAGGAGATTATGCAGCAGCTAATATTTTCCTGGATAACTATGCAACATACCGCGCCCAACGCGGTGCGCCAGGACATTCACTTGCGGTTAATTTCTCCTTGTGGCGCGACAAGGGAATGGCAAAAATTGGCGGACAGGCGTTAGTAATTTTAGCGAAAGTTAAAGGGTTGAAGCTTCTAGAAGTAGACCAAGCTGTAAATGCTTTTATTGAAGCTTTGTCCTTAGATGAGCCTGTGGTTCACATTGTAGACTTGCTCGAAAAAGAAACAAAAAACCATCAAATTGTTCAATTACCCCAGTCGCCAATCCCCACTCCCCAACCCAAAACCCAAAATATCCGCCGCCTAGTTCTGGAAATATTAAGTAAATATCTAACGATTCCCCAAGAACAAATACAAGGATACAGGTCTTTTCAAGAGTTGGGATTAGATTCTCTAGGCGCTGTAGAAGCTATCAAACAGTTAAGTCTAACTTTCAAACACCAATTATCTCCGACACTTTTCTTCGAGTATCAAACGCCGGATGAACTAGCAGACCATTTAGAAAAACAGTATGGCGCATCTGCGATCGCAACTCCAGAAACGCCCGTCAGCACACCTAAAAAGGAGACTGCAAATAATTTGATGGTTCAACAACAATCAAACTTTAAAGCAATGGACGTTAAACAAGAAGATATTGCCATTATCGGCATGGCTTGTAAAATTCCAGGGGCTGACAATTTAGAACAATATTGGCAGTTTCTCACTGAAAAACGCTCCTTTATTAAAGAAGTTCCGAGCGATCGCTGGTTAATTGAGGATTACTATGAGGAGAATGGAACAGCCCCGCATACGACCTATTGTAAGCGTGGTGGCTTTATCGAAAATCCCTTTGACTTTGACCCGATGTTCTTTGGCATTTCGCCACGGGAAGCCACGGCGATGGATCCCCAACAGCGGGTGTTTTTGGAAGTAGCTTGGCAAGCTTTACAACAAGCAGGTTACGGCGGCAAATACCGGACAAAAGATATCGCGGTAATCGTTGGTGGCGACCAAAATAACTATGTAGAACACTTCTTTAATTATCAGTACAGTACTGTACTCAAGCGGCGTTTGCACAAGACTTCTTGGTTTAAGCAACTCACTCCTAGCGAACAGAAAAATTTACTGGATACGGTTTCAGATGTTCTCAAACCTAGCGAACTCCTCCCCGAAGCAACCGCTGGGAACGAGTTAAATCAAATTGCGGCGCGAGTTAGCCACTGCTTAGACCTGATGGGGCCAAGTTTAGAAGTAGGTACAGCTTGTTCCTCTTCTTTAGTGGCAATACACCTGGCTTGTGAGAGTATCCGGGCGGGCGATACTTGCATTGCGATCGCAGGTGGCGTTAACCTAAACCTCAGTCCTACTCCCTTTACTTTCCTCAGCCGCGTCCAAGCTTTTTCTCCCACAGGTGAATGTTTCCCATTCGATAGCCGCGCTAACGGGATGGTTGTCGGCGAAGGTACAGGCGCAGTTGTTCTCAAATCCTTACGCAAAGCCTTAGAAGATGGCGATTACATTCACGCTGTCCTTAAAGGTTCCGCCATCAACAACGACGGACATTCCCAAGGCATCACCGCCCCAAAACCCGAAGGTCAAGCTGAAGCGATTCGTAAGGCTTACAATAAGTTTGGCATCGACCCCGAAACCATCTCCTACATTGAAACTCACGGCACTGGCACAATGTTAGGCGATCCCGTAGAAGTCGAGGGCATCACCAAAGCTTTTCGTGATTTCACCGACCGTAAAGGTTTTTGCGGTATCGGTTCAGTCAAATCTTCTATCGGTCACTTAATGGCTGGTTCCGGCGTTATCAGCTTGATTAAAGTCGTACTCGCCATGCAAAACGGCAATATTCCGCCAACAGTCGGCTTTGAAAAACCTAACCCCCATATCGATTTTGCCAATACACCTTTATATGTAGTCGGTGGAGAAGGTAAACCTTGGACAAGCAATGGCGAATTGTTACGCGCCGGAGTCAACGGATTTGGATTTGGCGGCACAAATTGTCACCTAATTGTCGAACAATCTCCAATTTCACAATCTGCTAAATCCGCAGAACAAACTTCCTCTCCTCATCTTTTGTGCTTGACTGGACGCAATCAAAAAGTTCTCAAAGAAATTGTCAAACAATTACACGAGCATATTAGCAAACATCCAGAACAAGAATTATCAGAAATCTGCTTAACGCTCAGTAATTCCCAACGCGAACTGTCTTACAAAGCAGCGTTAGTTGTGAATAACCGCCAACATTTGTTGGATTCCTTAAACGCCATTTTATCAGAGCAAAACCAGCCAAACATTCAAATCAATCGTTCAAATCCCCAAAAAGCCACACCAACTTATCTAGTTTTAGATAGTAGCTGTACTTTAACACCCGAAGAAGCCAAAATATTAAGCGATCGCTACCCAGAATTTAGAAAAGCCTACGCTGATTGTGAGTTTCTCTGGCGACGCACAATATCAACCTGGGATTTAAACAGTAACGCCGCCCTTTCACAAAAAGCCCATACCTTTGCCATACAGTATGCTTTGTGTAACTTGTTGATGTCTTTGCAACTTCAACCCAGCGCTTTATTAACAGAAGGAGTCGGAATCTTAGTCGGAGCTTGTTTGACTGCGATGTTCTCTTTAAAAGAGGCATTCATATTATTAGCGGAATTAGAAGGAAAGCAGATTAACAATTCTGTCGAAGAACCAAGATTAGAAGCTCCATTAGTAACAGTTTGGAATTCTCCCTTAGTAACCCCACTAGGAACTTACAAACCATCTGGTAAGTTCACCAAAACACAAATGCAGTCACTCGTACATGTTTCTGGTTCATTAAAAACCGAACATTGCCGAGAAACATGTAGTGAAGCCGGAGCTTATTTATATCTAGGAGAAGCAAACATCAGACAGCAATTAAATATTGCAGACGATACACTTTGGATTCACTTCGAGAAAAATCAGCCAATCGCAAATTTCTTAACTGCGATCGCTCGATTGTACACCGCAGGAGTTCAGTTTAACAGCCTAGGTTTATTCCCCAAAGGACTGCGGAGAGTACCATTACCGACTTACCCATTCGAGCGAAAAACTTATAAAGCTCCAATTGACTATAGCGAACCGGAACTGCAAGCAGCTTTAGAACTTGAAGGTTTGCTACTCATAGAACATCTAGTAGCACTATCACCAGAACAGCGACAATCTAGCTACAAAGCTTTACTTGAAGAATTCGGATTCGCTCCTAAAACTGTTGAGAATACGACTAATTAAGATTGAAACGCAAAGGAGAGGCAGCGCGTTGTGGGGGTTCCCCCCATTGTAGCGACTGCCGTCGCGCTGAGGTTTACGCAGAGGAACGCAAAGTTTGTTTTGGTATACACGCAATAACTCTCTAAATCTCTTATCTTCGCGTCCTTTGCGTTCTTCGCGGTTCGTTTCCCTTCATCCCTCCTTACTCGCTGTTTGAATAAACATTTACTACTATTTATTGGAGCATTATGAGCCTTAACAATTTGCAACAACAAATCTTCACCTTAGTCGGCAAAATCACAGGACACGATGTCGAAGACTTAGAACCAGATATGTATCTGGAAAGCGACATGGGACTAGACTCTATCAAAATGGTAGAGCTACTCAACAGCTTTATTCAAATGGTTCCACAGGAAAAACAAGCAGAATTTTTGCAAGTTGTCCCAATGGAACAACTAATGCAACTGCAAACTTTAGCAGAAGTTCTCCAGCTCGGTCAAACTTGGATAGCTACGCAAGAATCAGTCGCATCTTCTGCTACTATTTCTGTACCTCAACCTACTCCTATTTCCTCACCCCAAATAGAAGAAAAAACAGCACAAGAAGTCCCCATTCTTGATGCTCAATATATATTCTTAGCTTCCCACTGGGCTGTATCTACTTGCAGCTTATGTTCCACATTACGGTTGAACGGGCCTTTCAACTCCCAAGTTTTTCGCCAAAGCTGGGAAGAATTGCTGACTCGCCATCCCATGCTGAGAGCATACTTTTCCATTCCCGCTGGAGCAACTAGTTTTAAAGATTATCGCTTAATGGTTCTGGATAATCCCACTCCTCCAGAAATTGCCATTACCGATTTAAGAAATTGCGATCGCCAAACTCAAGATTACCGCATCAACGAAGAAATTCATCGTTGCATCAATTCCAGATGGGATATCTCTCAGTGGCCATTGCATAAGTTCTTTGTCTTTCAACTCGAAGATGCAGTTTACGAAGTCTTTTTCACCAATCATCACCTGATTTCTGATGGTTTGAGTAACCAAATTGTGTTACGCGACTTCATGGAAATTTATGGTGCAAGATTAAACGGCACTCAGGCTATTTTACCTGCTGCGATCGCAGTTGCAGATTATCGAGCGATCGCTAATACGCTCAACACTTGGCAAAATCAACAAGCAGAACAATCTCTGCAAAAATATTTGAGCAAGCAGGGCAAAGATAAATTCCTCTGGAACCCGCAAGGCAGTACCGTTAAATATAACTCTACCAACATTAGAACTTTATCCTACCGCCTCAGCCGCAAAGTCACAGATAACTTAATTAGCCGTACCCGCGACTGGCGTTTACCACTCAATTCTTTAGTAGTTGGTGCTTATTTACGAACTGCTGCTAAGTTCTGTCAGCTACCAGAATCTGTTGTATTGAACGTCCCAACTAGCGGACGCATCTATCCTGGGGTAGATATTCCTAAAGAAATTGGCTGTTTTGCTCAAAATCTCGCACTGAGTTTTAAAGCACCAACACCTGACGAAAATTGGTCTAATTTGCTGTATGGCATTCATTCAGAAATTCATACAAATTTAGCAGCAAATCATGACAACGCTCAAACTCGTCAAATGGGGATTTGGCTGCGAGAAAAAGTAGCCCTCGAAGATGGCAAAATTCCCCCTACTGCTGCTAGTTTGATGCAAATGGGGATGAAAGCGAATTTATTCCTTTCCAACATGGGGCAAACCCACATCAAACCTGAGTATGGTTCTCTAAAGATTCTTAATTACCGAGCAGCTACCGTCACCAACGCTGGTACTGTAGACACATTAGTAGAGATATTCGATAACTGCTTGCACTTAAACACCAGCTATGATAGCAACTTCTTTAGTGAATATCTCATCGATACTTTTTGCAGACAATTGATTGCAGATATTGAAGAACTAGCAACTTTGCAAATTCAGCCCCAGCAAATTACTCAGCCACTTTCGCTATCAGCAACAGATACTCAGTTCAAGTCCATCCTGCAACAAATAGCCACAGAAGTTTGTCATGACACTATTACTGATGCAGCTTTAGATAAAGATTTAGTAGTAGATTTAGGTTTAGATTCGCTAGAACTAATCCGCATTATTACTAAATTAGAAAAGCAATTAGGTAAGGTAAATCGTCAGGCTTTACTATCTTGCAGAAGCTTGCGAGAAATGGTCTATACACTGAGCCACGGAGAAATACCCGCGACGGCTGCAGTCACTCCCCAAGCATTAGAAATACCTTACTTAGAGATTATCGAACAAGTTAAGCGCACTCCTGATGCAGTGGCCGTTATTGATGGCAACACCAAACTCACTTATCAACAACTGCATAATCTTTCTAATCAAGTTGCGAATTACTTAAAAACTCAGGGAGTTAAACCGGGTGTTTTAGTAGGCATAATGCTCGCTCCTGGTTATCTGATGTGGGTGGGAATGTTGGGTATTCTCAAGGCGGGAGGCGCTTACGTTCCTTTAGATCCTACTTATCCTAACGAACGAATTCAATACATACTAGAACATGCTGAAGTTCAAACTTTATTAAGCGAACATCAGCTGAATGCAAAATTAACAGAATGTCTGACAGCACAGTTACCCCTATCAACTTTAGTATTCTTGGATGAGGGAGAAGCTTTAACTGGGACAACTTTAACCCAAGTTAATAAGAGTTCTTGGTCTAATAGTTCCGAACTAACTCCCGCTAGCGTCAATACTCCTGACGATTTGATGACAGTATTGTACACCTCCGGTTCTACAGGTCGTCCCAAGGGAGTGATGCTCAATCATCGGGGTTACATGAACCGCCTCAACTGGATGCAAAAAGCCTTCCAATTGTCGCCTGGGGAACGAGTTGCACAAAAAACATCCTGTTGCTTTGATATCTCAGTTTGGGAAATATTCTGGCCTCTCATGGTAGGCGCTACAGCTTGTCCTGTGAAGCGAGAAGTCGTAAGAAATCCTTGGAATTTAGTGCAGTGGATGCATGACACCCAAATTAATATCATGCATTTCGTTCCCTCCTTATTTGGAGAGTTTGTCACTGCTTTAGAGGAAGAAGCCTGGACATTTCCTCACTTGCGTTGGTTGGTGTTTAGTGGTGAAGCCTTACCGGTTTCTTTCATTCAACGTTGGTTAGACAAGCACGGAACTAAAGTAGGGTTAGCAAATCTTTACGGCCCCACAGAAGCATCTATAGATGTTACCGCTCATATCATTCCTAGTAGTGTCCGAGATGCAACCAGTATCCCCATTGGCAAAGCAATTGACAACGTTAATATCGTCCTCCTAGACGAACAAATGCAACCCGTGAAGCCGGGTGAATTAGGAGAACTGTGGATTGGTGGCGTACAATTAGCTCTTGGTTATCTCAAAAACCCTGAAAAAACAGAACAATCTTTCCGTCCTAACCCCTTTGCAGACATCAACAGCAAATATCTCTATCGTACCGGCGATGTAGCCAAGCAATTACCCGATGGTAGTTTTGAATATCACGGACGCATCGACCATCAAGTTAAAATCCGCGGCTTCCGTGTGGAACTGGGAGAAATTGAAAATGTGCTTAACAGCCACCCAGATATTCGAGAAGCGGCTGTCGTCGCCTTAGACTCTGGTTCGGGACAGAAAAAGCTAGTTGCTGGTATCGTTGGACAGCAGGTAGACAGCAAACAACTCAAAGAATACGTAGGACGCTGGGTTCCTGATTACATGATTCCGCACCGGATAGAATTGCTAGACAGCTTACCCAAGAATCATAACGGCAAACTGGATCGGCAAGCGATCGCAGCTATCCTCAACGGCGAAACCCCTTGTACAGACGCGATTAATCGCGTCTCTACCGTCTCTACCGAGGAATACGTACCTTTAGGCCCCGCACAGCGCTGGGTCATGAAATACTTTGAACCTCCCTATCAATGGACTGGTTACACTCGTTTTGTGTACCGCCATCCCCTAGAACTTAATATTTTCAACCAAACGCTGAACTTGATTGTAGAACGCTATGATGTTTTACGCACAATCTTTGTCCAAAAAGCAGGTCAATGGCAACAAAAAATTATTCAGCCAACTGAACAATTAAAGGCAGTTATCTACGATGGTAGCCATTTAAAACCTGAAAAACGAGATGAAGAAATTCGTAATTTAATTCAACAAGCTGGCGAACAATTGCAAATTGACCAATGGCCGCTACTAAAGGTAATTGTTGTTAAGGTCAATGATTCATGTTACGACATGGCATTTATTGGACATCACTTAATCGGCGATTTATTGAGCAACGGTTTAGTTTTCCAAGAATTTTGGTTTACCTACACTCAAAATTTAGGCAACCCAAATAATATTAATCTGGCAACAACCAACAAGCCTTCCTACAATGACTATGTGCGTCTATTAACAGAAAAAGAAGCACAAGGAGATTTGGCGAAGCACATTTATTACTGGTTGTACCAATTTCCTTCGGAAAAATCTGCTTTTCAAGTTCCTTTCGATTTTGAAAAAGGAGAAAACATCGAGGCTTCTGCTGCTCAAAAAAGATTTCTCCTTCCCAAACCCCAAAGCGAAATTTTATTAACCAAAGCCAAGGAGTATTATGTTTGCAACCTTTATTATCTTTTACTTGCTCCTCTATATCGCCTCCTTGCTGAATGGAGTGGAAGACCTGGAGTAGTATTAAGTCATCGCAGTCACGGCAGAGATTTGGGCGATAATCACAGATTCTTTGACAGTGTTGGGAATTTTGCTGTTAATTATCCTATGGGTATCACTGTTGAAGAAAAAACCAGATGGGAGCCAATCATTAAGCAAATCAAACAACAATTTGAATGGCTACCGATGAATGGGGTTACTTTTGATTGGTTAGCTGATAAGCTACCCAGTTATATGTATCCAGATACTCGTTTAACACCTGTGAGAGCTAATTATTTAGGCAATCGTACTATTCCTAATTCTCAGGTATTTGAGTTCATTCCCGAAGATTGGGATCGCCGCTTATCTCCTCCCCAACAAAAACGTACAACTTTGTTAGAGTTCTTCTTTACTCTTGTGAATGGTTCCTTAGAATTGGAGATTGAATATTCTACTAATTTCCATCTACCAGCAACTATTAATCGGTTGGGCGAACGATATTTAGAATTAGTGAATGACATGGTGTCAGCTGTACCTGTGGTATCTGCAAATAATGGTCATAATCGTCTAAATAGTCGCAAAACAAGTTTGCAAGAGTTAACAGTGTAATTCATAGCAAATTGATATTTCCCCCCTTATAAAGGGGGGAAACCAGAAAAATCCGATTCCCTCGCCTTTATAAAGGGAGGGTTAGGGAGGGGTAAAACGAGGGTTGAAATTGAAACGCAAAGGAGCGCAAAGTTGATGAATTTATGACATGCTGTACTCAGTTACTAATGATTAAAAAAGTCTGAAGTATAGCTGGCGATCGCAAATTCTTAACCGAGTAATAATTTAATACTAACCTAGTAATTGCTAGAATGACAGATTTGCAAAAATCAGCACAAAAATTGGAAGTTAAATTAAGTGAAAGTACTGGTAAAGTACTGAAGGAATTCCACTTTCATCGAAAGTACAACTATTCGTTATGCGTAATTATTTTTCCACTTTTGTTGTGTCAACGACTGTTGCGGTCTCGGCTGCTTTACCAGTTCAAGCTGCGACTTTTGACTTCAGTAAATTACAATTGATTTCCACAAAACCCATTGAATCTAATTCCGAATTATCGTTTTTTGGTAGTCTGGATAACAACGAAGGTCAAACAGCATTCTTTAATCCCGACCCCGATGCTGTAGATAGAGGCCATGCTGAAATTAGCCCAAATTCAGGAAGCATAGCACCTTACTATGCAACTGGTCGTAACGCTAGCCCAGAAAATAGTGGTGCTACTAGAGCCGCAAGTTTAGAAGGAGCAACAAATTTTCCTAACTTTTTCAATTACCTGAGTAATAATTCAATTGCACCCAATAGTATTGGCTTCAGCTATGGTCAAAAAAGCGATCGCGATTTCAAAGAAACTTGGAATCTAGGGGAAGATAAACTCGGTCAAGATTGGTTAGCTAGTCCAACTTCCACAATTGAAGAAAGAATTTATACAGCTAATCCAGATGCTGTAGAAAGCTATTTTTCATTAGGTGATACCAGAATAGTAAACTTAGGATATACCCCTTTTTACGTACTTTTTGAGTATGGTGAAACACCAGCACTTGAAGATAACATTGACCTCTTCTACACAGAACCTGTCAAAGCCACAAAAGTAGCTGGGTTAGATCCCCTAACAGAAGGTCTTGCAGATGCCTTTTTACTAGACATTGCCAACAATGGAGGTAACGTTCAACTAGTTATAGAAGACATTGCAGCTGAAGATGGTGCATTTGCATCTGGCAATGGCTTTAATATATTCAACTTTCCACTACCCCTATCCGTTCGTGCAGTTTCCGTTCCCGAACCTTCTGCAATTTTGGGGTTTTTGATACTTGCAGGTTCAGGTATATTCTCTTTTCCAAAACAACAGAAAAAAGTAGGAAAGACTAGCAAGTAAAGAAGAATTCAGAAGAGGAAGTAGAATGGCTATTTTTGGAAAAATGGGTATGTATTTTCATACCCTGGTTACAGCTTCGATGATTGCGACTGGAGCAATAGTAGCACCACCATCCACAGCAGCAACTTTCAAAGTTACTGTGGAAAATGTAGCTCCAGAAAGTGGGATTAACTTAGCTCATTTTTGGATAGGCTTTCATGATGGTAGTTTTGATGCTTTTAATGCTGGTGAGGCTGCTTCCGATGCGATCGCTCTCATGGCTGAAGAACAGGTAATCGGTCTTGGTGCTAGAATTCTAGCGGATTTTAATATTCCTACCCCACAACTCACTGATATAGTCATTTCCACATTTGCAGCGGGTACTGACTATGCTTTCATCTCCCCAGAACTTCAGTCTGCGTTAGAAGCAGGTAGCGATCGCGCCACCATATCTGCAATCCTGGATTCGATTTTTAATTCCGACATCGACGTGAAGGATTTACCTCCCTCACCAGGAACCATTGCCGCTGAGTTCGCTAACAGTCAAGCCGGAAAAAATGGTGGCACACAAGATATCTTGTTCTATCCCACCCTATCGCCAATTCCCATAGTCCAGCCTCCTGGTACAACTGCTTCCAGACTCATTGAAGTGGACGATCCGCAAAAAAATCGTTTCTTTAGTTACGCCACAATGCTTTTCCCTAGTAACGATGCTTTTATTGGCAATGACGATCCTCAAGGGATTCAAGTTTTTGACGAACAAGGAAACTTCTTAGGAGCCGACTTCCTCGTTCTTGGGAATCAAGCATGGGATGCAGGTACCGAAGTCAACGACGAGAAAATTTTTTCTATGCCCGCAAACATCGATGAAAACGGCACAGTTCAACCCCATCCGGGTTTAAAAGCACCAGGCAAAGGAGGGATTGTAGATTCTCAATTGGATGGATTAAGCTTTGCCAACGCTGACTTTTCAGCTCCAGGCTATCAGATAGCACGTATCACAATTACTAAGGTAGATGAACCAAACACTAATCAGGGTTTACTTGTTCTCGGCGGGTTGTTATCGATAGTTACAATCATGAGCAAATTAAAGCAAAGAAAAAACAATTTTTCGTCACGGTTTAACTAAAAAGTCAACCGAAAAACGGAAAATTAAGATTTGTATTGTTTGAAAAAAACCCTGCATTACAGGTAGGTTTCTTTGCTCGTACTCGACCAACCTTAAATTGCCCAATTATACAGGTTTGTAGTGAAGGATTTAACCTTCTTTCGGTAATACCTTCAGGGCTGAATCTGCCTTACTACAAACCCCCCCAACTTACCTTTTCAGAACAACTCGCTTCAATAATTATCACAATCAGCTTAATCATCAATTTCACGTTCATGCATACGTGAATTATCAAGTTTCTTGTTCGTGTGACTAACGCTTATGAAATACAGCTAGATAAAACTCTTATCTAGTCCTCATTACACTCAATATTTGTGAGAAATCATCTGTTTCGTAAATAACTCACATGTACTGGTGAAACCTTTAAATATAGCTAATTTCTAGCTTTGACCGAATTCTTTATTGGTTATCTCACCACTGTTTAAGTCAAATTAATTCAACTACATCATTTCAACAGGTTCAAAAATTATGTCTACATCAATTCCAACACCAATTATGCCCGTATCCACTCAACTAGGAACACCTGAAATTATGTCTTTAGCAACTCCAACAGCAATTATACCTGTACCGACTCAAATAGAAACTCCTGAAATTCAAAAAGGTTTTAATCTTTTAGGATTAAAAGTCTCAGATATTGAATTGAACGAACTGAAACATGGCAATACCGTTTCATTAGAAAGCAGACGACTAAGTGAAATAGGTTCAGTATTGATACTTGCAGAAGCTCTTTCATCATTGCATTCAGTTAAAAACATTACCTTCAAAGATTTACCAAAAGTTGTTACAGAATCCACAAATTGTTCTGGCATTCCCGTCCATCGATGGAATGATGATATACTTGGTAAGTGTTACCTGCTGCTCACTTTAGTAGATGGTCAACCTGCATTCAAGATATCATCTCAAAAGTAGCGTAAATCCAGACCCTTCAAGCATATTATCTGGGTAAATATAGCAATCCTAAATCACTTGTGAAAATCTCTAATTCTTGTCTCTCAGTGTCCTCTGCTTCTCTGTGGTTCGTTAAAAAGATAACTTTCACAGTTGAAATAGGATTGCTATCTCACAAGCATAATTCTTTGTATTACGCTAATTCCATCAATTAACTACACATTTTAGGTGAAAGGAATCTTACCGTGACCACATCAAAATCTTATAAAGATTCGTCATTTTCACATGACGACCTGTTTCTATCGAAACAAATTATTATCAATCCTGTGACAGGCGATCGCATGACTATTCTTTGCTCCACCGCCGATAGTAATGGAGAATATTTTCAAGTTCAATTTGACCTACCACCAGGAGCAAAAGGCAGTCCCTTGCATTACCACGGTTATATGCATGAAACCTTTGAGGTTTTAAGAGGTTCGCTCAATATGGAACTTTGTGAAAAAGGCAACATAAAAACATTGCGAACTGGAGATAAAGTATACGTTTACCCTGGTATGTATCATAGTTTCTGGAATGAATCTAATGACTGGGTAACATTCATTAGTGAAATACGTCCTGCTGGGAATTTTGAGCAATTTTTAAAAGCTTGGTACGGTTTAGCTGGAGACGGAAAAGTAAACAAAGATGGAGTACCTACCAATTTATTGCAACTAGCCTTAATTGTTCAGAAATCCGACACCATAGTTGTCGGACAACCGCCGTTTCTGCAAAAAATAATACTCAACATACTGACTAAAATTGCTCGTATTTTAAAAGTAGAGCGAACCCTAGTCAAATATTGGCGGTAACACCAGCATCAACAAGAGTAATTCGTAGTTAAAGTAATTTTAATTACGAATTACGAACTACGAATTATCTAGGAGAAAACCATGAAAGACCGCGTACAACTTTTGAGAATAACAGGTGCTGTGCTGACTTTTCTATCTATTTCCATCAACATACCCTACATTTTGCTGATTCAAAATTTTGAGTATGATGATATTCTCCGCGCACCCACTAACTACATCCTCACTAAATTTCACGAAGGCGGTTCAGGACTAATTTTTACTTGGTTTCTTTTTGCTTTGTTAGCATTGCTATTCATTCCAGCCAGTACATTTCTACAAAAAGTACTTACAAGAGAAGATACTGTCTATTTGTCCGCAGCTACCTTAATGGGTGTGCTTTCTGGTTTGTTGCAGTCTATTGGACTCATGCGCTGGGTATTTGTCGTTCCTGTCTTAGCCGATTTGTATGTTCAACCAACAACCGATAGAGCAACTCGTTCTGCTGTTGCTGTTGTCTTTCAAGCAGTTCATCAATATGGTGGTGTTGTTATCGGCGAACATTTGGGACAAACTTTACTCGCCTTATGGACATTGGGAGTTGGTGTGGCGATGCTTGGCTCACCCTTCTTTAAATCTTGGATTGCTTGGTTTGGTCTTTTTACAGTACCTCTTTTAATTCTCGGACAAACTGAATTACTTGCAACAGTTATTCCATCTATGCCAGTGTGGAAAGTCACTCCTATTGGTTTCATGCTTTGGGAAGTTTGGCTTTTAATAACAGGAGTCAGTCTACTTTTGACAGCAAATAAATATAAAAGTACCGACAAAACTCAACAACTCTCCAGAATTTGAAAATCAACAGTTCTCAGTCTTGAAGAAGAATTCAGAAGTTAGAATTTAGGAGTCAGACTAAAAAAAGTGGAAGATTTAGAGCCGCTACTAATAGAAAACCACTAAATAGAAGATTGACTAGTGGTCTTAAACCAAGCAATTCATCTACCATTCGTACAAAATTCAGAATTCAATTCTTACTTCTCACTACTGAATTCTGTTGTGATAAATTACTAATTAAATATAATCATGATTGACACAAATCGTTGGATTGTCCGCTATCAATCCCATCCTAAAGTTCGTTTGCGCTTATTTTGCTTTCCTTATGCTGGAGGTAGTACCTCTACATATCGTAAATGGTCGGAGTTATTACCATCAGATATTGAAGTTTGTCCCGTACAACTTCCTGGACGGGAAAACAGATCGATGGAAGCTCCTTTCACTCATGTTACGCCGCTGGTTGAGAGTTTATTACCAGTTTTAAACTCATATCTAGACCTTCCTTATGCTTTTTTTGGCCATAGTATGGGAGCCTTAATTAGTTTTGAATTAGCTCGTCAAATTAGAAAACAACGCTACCCCGAACCTCAACATTTATTTGTTTCTAGCCGTCGCTCTCCTCATCTTCCTTCTTCAGAGCCTCCTATTCATAAACTACCTGAAACCGCTTTTTGGGAGCAACTTCGCCTCTATGATGGTGTACCCGATACACTATTACAAAGTTCTCAAATAGCCAAGTTTTTTCTACCACTGTTGCGAGCAGACTTTGCCATTCATGAAACATATAAATACACCCCAGGCACTCAATTTAATTACCCAATAACAGCCTTTGGCGGGTTACACGATCGCAAAGTCGGCTCTGAAGAAATCATGGCTTGGCGAGAGTTAACTAATAGTGATTTCTACCTTCACTTATTTCCTGGTAATCACTTATTTTTACGTAAGGAGTACCAGCAAATTTTATCAGTTATAGCTCGAAATCTGAGTCAAAAAATTGCAGCTTAACTTTTAAAGTGAAACGACTATCAATTAAAAAATTTTCTGTAGTGGCGTGTCAAGGCTAAAGTAGTGCAATAGAAAAATTCGATTATGTGTCTAAACTTCAATTTTTCAGAGATTTTTAATGCAACATTTTAGCCTTGCCATGCCAGTAGGGTGCGTT
>NZ_JAVRBR020000139.1:0-8125 GCF_034531165.2 Dendronalium sp. ChiSLP03b
CCCGACACCAAATCCATCCTCAAACAACGCGCTACCCAGGATGATCACTACTTTGTACGAAGTGCAGCGGTCGAAGAATTAGCGAACAACTTCAAAGATGTCCCAGATACCAAAACTTGGCTCAAAGAACGCGCTACCCAAGATGATCACTGGTTTGTACGAAGTGCAGCAGTCCAAAAATTAGCTAAATACTTTAAATATCAGCCTGAGTTGTTTGACATCTTCCACAACTGCGCTGTTGATGATTCCTTTGAGCGCGAGGAAGAGGATGAAACTAATCCTCGGCACATTGCACTAGAGATAATTATCAAGCAATTTCCTCAGCATCCCCAGACTTTACCACTGTTGCGCGACAGAGCAGAGAATGACCCAGATGAGCAAGTGCGGAAATTTGCTCAGAAGAAGTTGGCAGAATTAGATAAGTAAAAGTTGAGGCAATGGCGAGTGGAAATGTAAGCTGAGGCTATGCCTAAGAAAATCAGAGAACTCAAAAGCTTGTTACTGCAAGCAGGGTTTACTCATAAACCTGCAAAGGGTAGTCACAGTAAATGGATACATCCGCTATTAGCTCAAGCTATCATCATCGCTGGCAAAGATGGTAGCGATGCCAAACCTTATTTAGAAAAGCAAGTCAATGAAGCACTTGCAGAATTAAAGAAAATAGAAAGAATGAAATACACAATTGTTATTCAATGGTCAGAGGAAGACCAATGTTATGTGGTTTTGTTACCTGAGTTTACGAATGTAATGCAGCCTTGCACTCACGGAGATACTTACGAAGAGGCTCTAAAAAATGCTCAGGAAGTACTAGAACTTCTAATTGAAACAGCTTTAGAAAATGGTGAATCTCTACCAGAACCTCAAACTCTAGGACAGTTATTTAAAGTGGCATAAATTTTTATGTCCCGCTTTCCTCAACATTCTCAAAGTCTTTTACTACTAAAAACGCTAAGCCTTGATAGCATAGAGTTAATATCCATCAGCATCGGCACTAAAACGGATACATAAGTACGTTATTGTGTGCGTAGACGCAAAGCGGCTTGTCGTGAGACATCGCATCTACCTATGGGAATTTAATTTCAAGCTTTTCAAAATATAACTAGATAATTCACAAAATCCTTCTCCTTCAGTCGCAGCAGTAATATAAGTAGGCTGATGTTGCAACTGATTGGCATATTGCAACACATTTGCTACACCTACAGAAACAGGAAAATAAAGCCGATTAAATAAACTTTCATCATTAGGGCTATCACCAACGGTAACAACTTGTTTTGGTGAGTAGTTGGGTAAATGTTCTTGCAATACCTGCAATAATCCAACAGCCTTATCTTGTCCTTGTGGTTTAATGTGACACTGGACGTTGCTGTAGGTGAATCCCCAACCCATTTGCTGACAGAGATTACCCAAAATTTGCAGATCGTCTGGACTTAAAGAAGCTACATCAAATGTCCAATCAGTGATGCGATAACGATTATCACTCGATTCTTGGATTTGAGGGAATTTAATTTTTAATTGTTCAAAAACTAAAGCTAAATGCTGGCGATGAACTGTTAAGTCTGGAATAGGCGTTAAGGCTATTGGTTGCTCACTTCCAGACGAATAGAATAAACCGCCGTTTTCTGCTAAAGCACCTGCAACTGGCAACAAGCTACTCAACCCACTCACCCACCCTGCTGAACGTCCAGTCACAATTAGTACTTTAATACCAACTGCTGTTAAGTCTTCCAAAGCTTGCAACAACGCAGCAGAAAATTTTCCTTTCGTCGTCAAGGTACCATCCATATCTGTAGCGACTAGACAAATATTACTTAAGCAAGTAAGTGAAGCCTGAGATAGTTGCTGCGGATTGCTAGGATGCCCAGAAGTGAAGTTTGAGTCTTTGTACATATGCAGTCTGAGAAACGCTGTAAAAAATACACATAATACAGCAAGATGGCATTCAGGATTTGGGCATCCTAAAAATAATAAGTTAAGTATTTCTGTTTGCTAACTATGCTAAATTCGATGTTTCTTGCCCAGTCTTCAGGGTCAAAACCGAAAAAAGTCACCCAGCAAGTACCAGCAAGCGATCCTCAAATACCTCCATTTTTGCTTGTAACCTCTGGAGGATTAGCGGTAGCGGTGATTGCTTTGATTGTGTTTTGCAAACTCCAGATGAATAAATTTGAGAAAAAACTCAAGTTTGAGCAATTCCGGACGCGAGAACTAGAGAAGAAGTTTAAACTGGCGCTGGAAACAATCCGCAAAATGGAAACTAATCCCGACTTGGTTAACTCACGGGACTTCAACCTAGATTATCTGCGAATGCGGATGTCAGAGGAAGTTTTTCATTTTGCGATCGTGAATCAAATTAAAATTAAGGTCAAAGATAAAATTTCTCAAGCCCTGCGTCCCAATCAAGCCCAACAGGGAACGTTAGGAATCGCCAATAGCGCCGGACGGCAAGTGGATGAAATTTTTGATGTCGAGTATGAGACAGGAACTCCACAAAACTCGGCAAAGCGAGTACTGTTTCGCATTCAAATTCGATTGATGAAGTTACCGACGCAAGCAACTTCTGCCACTATTAGCCAAATTATTGATTGTATTGAAACTTATCTTAGCCCAATTGAAGATGAGGATACCTGGCAACCGACGATTCAAGGTCGAATTGCCACCATGCATTGGGATCAAAAAGCTAAGCCTACGCCTTTGTTGGTACTGGAGCAATCAAATGAAGGCGTGAATGTAACTTTTCGCACTAGTCGCCAACCTAATGCTGTGCCACAGCAGAAGCAGTCTGGTGTCAAATAGTCAGGTTTTGCTAAACAATAATCATGGCTAGGGTGCAACTATATAGTTATGAATTCTACCGACTATATTTCGGTCGGTTGAGGCTGTCTATGAAAACTACGGTTTAGCGTTCAAGGTGAAGTTATTTTGAGATGAGCGATGAGGCCTTAATTCCTAGATAATAAGTATGACTAAGCTTCACGGCTAATCGTAGGTGTAGTCTACATTCAAGTTTGAGGTGAGTAAATGCAAGTCGTTTTAGCGGCTGCTGAACATTTAGAAAATCTATCAGTATTGTTTGATCTGTATCGTGTTTTTTATCAACAGACTTCGGATCTTGAATCTGCAAAGAAATTTTTATATAAGCGGCTCCAAAATCGTGATTCTGTAATATTTGTAGTAAATGTTGAGAACAACTTGGTTGGTTTTACACAGCTTTATCCTAGCTTTTCCTCGGTATCAATGAAACGAGTTTGGATTTTGAACGATTTGTTTGTGCAAGAAGTGTATCGAAACAAAGGGGTCGCTCGATTATTGATGGAGGCTGCCGAGAACTATGCAAAAGAAACTAAAGCAGTTCGGATTGTCTTAGCAACTCAGATTGCTAACACGGTAGCACAAAAGCTATATGAATCACGCGGATATTTAAAAGACGAAGAATTTTATCATTACACATTGCGGTTGTAGCAATAGCATAACTTAGGCGTTAAGTGGCTTAACTTATCATACTGCCTTTAAGTTCTACTACCGCTGCTCACTTTAGTCGTTATGAGTTATGAGTTGCGGATTATGAGTTATTATTTCTTGCTCCGGAATCGTAACTATTAACTACACTTTGGGAGTCACGAGCTAAAAGCCCATCTTCCATTTCTACAATGCGATCGGCTATGTCTAAAATGCGGTTGTCGTGTGTTACCAGCAAAATAGAGGTTCCTTGCTCTTTGGCCAGACTCTGCATGATTTCTACAACATCGCGTCCTGATTGTTTGTCTAAAGCTGCTGTTGGTTCATCTGCTAGAACCAATGGCGGACTATTGACTAGGGCACGAGCGATCGCTATTCTTTGTTTTTGTCCCCCAGAAAGATTATCTGGGTAGTAATTAATTCGTTCTTGTAAACCAACAGCCCCAAGCATGGCTTCTGACTTAGAAATTGCTTCACTTTGAGAAATATTCTCATTCAATTCCACCGCCATCTGCACATTTTGCGTAGCAGTTAAAAACCCTAGCAAGTTGTGAGCCTGAAAGATATAACCAATGTTACGCCGGATTTGTACTAATTTATTCTGACTAGCACCATACAGTTCTACGCCTAAAAATTTCAAACTTCCCTCTTGTACAGACCGCAAACCACCAATCAAGCTCAGCAATGTTGTTTTACCTGACCCTGATGGCCCGGTCATAATGACAATTTCCCCAGGATAAATTTCTAGGTTAATGTCAAATAAGATTTGTTTTTTTAATGTGCCTTTGCCATAGTAATGATTAAGATTCTTAATGGCGATTACAGGTTCTTGTCTCATCATAAATTTGGTAGCTGTGAGTTAGTAGTTCCGAGACGGAAGTTTAGTGCCTGTAAGAAGTGAGGATTTCTTATGTATTAATCATAAATTATTTTTGAATTTTAAATGTTAATAAGTAACATTTAATTTGCATTTTAATTTTTTCAACTAAAAGATATCTGCTGGATCGGCAGAGCGTAATTTACGTACAGCAATAGTACCAGAAAAGAAGCACATTGCAATAGTTAAGATTAGCACTAGTATGGCACGTTCATAGCTCATAAAAACAGGCAAAAGTGTAGCTTCTCTAGCTTTTTGGTACATCAACATCGTAAAAATCCAACCAGGAATATAACCTAAACAAGCTAATAACAATGCTTCTTGGAGAATGACAATTAACAAATATTTTTGTGTATAGCCTATTGCTTTTAAAGTTGCATACTCAGATAAGTGATCGGAAACTTCTGTATAAAGTATCTGATAAACAATAACAGTTCCGACAATGAAACCCATGATTGTCCCTAGGGTGAAAATAAATCCAATAGCTGTACTACTTGCCCAGTAATTTCGCTCAAAATCAATAAATTCCTGTTTAGTTAAAACATGGATATCTGTAGGTAAATAATTCCGTAAATCTTGAGCAACAGCGGTTGCATCTGCTCCTAGTTTTAATCTGATTAGACCAATATCAATTAATCCTTGTTGACGGTTGTTGAATAATCGGAAAAAGTTGACATCACTAGTAATTAAATTTCCATCTGCTCCAAAGGATGCACCAAGAGTAAATAGTCCTACTACTTTAATTTTCCTCCTTCGTACTTCTGCTGTTACAGTTTTTCCTTGCTCAAAATCAGCAGCTATTGGGCCATATTCCTGCCTAGAAGAGCGGTCAAATAAAACTACATCAGGCAGTTTTATTTTATCTAAGTTTTCTTCAACTCCAGGCAAATTAAATATGTTAATTTCTGGATTAATT
The DNA here is from genome assembly GCF_034531165.2 of Dendronalium sp. ChiSLP03b. NCBI lineage: Bacteria > Bacillati > Cyanobacteriota > Cyanophyceae > Nostocales > Nostocaceae > Dendronalium > Dendronalium sp. ChiSLP03b. The sequence continues at coordinate 5,250 of NZ_JAVRBR020000139.1, forward strand.
CCAAATACAAGCAGGTTACGAGGACGACCTGTTATAGGATTTTTCCAACTTGTATAATCTAAATATATAGGATGTACTGATTGCACGGTTGGTAATTCTAAAGCTTTGTATAACCGCCGTTGAGAGAAGCTTTTCATCGACAGTACAGCATTAGATTGACTATTAATTAAAACAATATCACCCAGTAAGCTAGTATGTAAGCGAACATTACTATAATACAGAGCATCTCGGAAACCTAGTTGCATAAACATCAGAATATCAGCAAAGGCAATTCCTGCCAGAGCGACAGCTAGACGAGTTCTTTCTCGTGTCAGTTGCAGCCAAGATAGAGGTATTTTACGACTCATTGATGAAGTGGTAAGAATGAAGTATGAGGTGGGAAGTGTGAAGTATAAAATTTTATCCTTCAGCCTTTCTTCAGCCTTTGTTTAGTTATTAATGTCAACAAGAACTTTGGCGTTGGTTAAGCCTGAAACCTTTGGACTATCTTCTGAAGACAAGGCAATTTTTACTTCTACTACTCTGGCATCTACATCTGCTGCCGGATCTGTATTCAACACATCTTTTTTGCCGATTTTTCTGCCAATTTCAGTAACAACACCTTTTAATTCCCCATTAAAAGCCCCATTATCACTACTAACTATGGCACTTTGACCTATACGTACTTTACCAATACTATCTTCAGGAACTTCAGCAATAACCATCATCCGATCGGTTTGTCCAATCTCGGCGATGCCGTTGGGACTGATGGCTTCTCCTGATTTGGTGTGAATTGTTAAAATCTCTCCGGCGCTTGGTGCTTGGACGTAGGTTAATTTCAGTTGTGCTTCCGCTTGTCTGACACTTGCGATCGCATTAGTAACTTGAGCTTGCGCTATTTGCACATCAGTAGGACGGACATCTACTAGCCTATTGAGTCTGGCTGTTTCTTCGTCTATTTGTCTTTGCAAGGTTGCTACAGTTTTATCGCGGGTAACTTTGGCTTCAATCAACTGCTGTTGCAAAGTCGTTAAAGTTTTTACTTGATTAGCTCTAGCCTCGGCAACTTGCTGGCGCAGAGTGGCCAGTGTCTGCCTCAAGGTAGCTTGGCTTTCTGTAACCTGCTGACTAGTGGTGACTGCATTTAAGCGTCTATTGTCCCGTTCTTGCTGGGAAATAGCACCTTCACGGTATAAGTAATCGTAGCGTCCGGCATCTACTTGAGCATTACGCTGTTGGGCTTGTATCCGAGCGATCGTTGCTCTTAAAGTATCTTTTTGCCCGCTGAATTCGGCTTCTAGGCGATTAACTGTTGCCTGTTGAGCCACTTTTTCTGCACTTAACTGGGCCGCAATTCGAGTAACCGATGCTTGTTGAGCATCTCTTTCCCCACGCAGCTGAGCTTGCAGGCGAGCAATGATTGCTGTTTGGGCTTGAATGTCTCTTGGCGAGCCAATTCTTACCTGGGCTAAATTAGCACGAGATTCTTGGAGTTTTGCTTTTGCTTCTTCTAATGCAGCTATTTGAGTATCGTGGTTGTCTAAAATCGCAATTACTTGACCTTTCCTGACCTTCTCTCCTTCTCTAACAAAGATTTGCTGAACTCGTGACGCTGCTTGTGCGCCTGCGGTTGGAGCAGAAAGTTTAATAACCTCTCCCTGTGGTTCCAAACGCCCCACAGCACTAATGCTGTTAGCAACTGGTTTTACGGGTACGGACGGGCTTAGCTTTTTCAGTTGCTCAACTTTGGCTGTAGTTAGTAGCCCAGCGGCGATCGCTATTGGTAGGGCTACAGCAATACCCCACCAAACCTTAGATTGTTCCTGCTCAAGTGGCTGCTGTCTTGACTTTGTCTCAGTCACCCTTGACATAGTATGTTGCCTGTTTATCTAAATTGTGCTGATGGAAGTAAAAAAGTGAATTAGGCGTAGTCAAATTAGTCAAAAAGGGTTTTAGTAAACAGCCAGCTTAGGACAAATAACAATGGTTTAAAGCTGGATATCGCTTTAAATCCAATGTCCAATCAATGCTCGATGCTACAGCTTTCTACAATAGCGCTGGTCAGTAGCTGGCTATTCAATAAACTTCTTGCAAATCTTTTCCCTTTCACTACTTACAAAAAATACTTTTGCAGGAGACATCATAAACAGAGTAAGCGCAAAGCTCACGCTACATTTTTATTGATATAACTCTAATGAGAGTCAGTCAAAAATGTCACACTAACTCTAATTAAGTGTTTGATAGTTATATTGGTTGATGCCAGAAATCTGTTGGTTGTTATCTAAGTTTCAAACTGCATCCAAATATACATTACCGAAGTTTTGCAACTTGACTAAGAATATCAAAGACAAACTTTTCAGAGATGAAGTTAACATCTTAACCAGAACTATTTCCCCAGCTTAACGAGTAGAGGCTACAGTTAATCACAAAAGCGAAAAGAATATGAAAATTAACTATTGCCATTGTTAAACTTAATCTAGCTGCGGAAGTGAGTCTGCTTTCAGTCAGTCAACAACTTACTAAAAAATATCTGTCAAATAGAGCATTTCTAACATTAAAGTTTCCTTAACTTTATGGTCAAATTGTTAGCAGAGTTAGTTGCTTATACCTAGTAAGATATCTGCTCCAAAGACCTTGCTATTGTTGTCTCACTCCATTAAACTCTCGCTGAATGAATTCTACATTTATCAGTTATGGGAAAACGTAGCGGAGCCTACAGATGGGGATAAGAGGGCAGGGGAGCAGGAGGGCAGAGGGGCTGACAGGTGTAGGTTTTTTACGTTTTGTTCCTAAAACCCTGGTTTTAGGGTGTAAGGGTGTGGGGGTGTAAGGGTGTAGGGGTAGAAGAAATGATGATTAGAGCGTTAGTTTTATAGTCATTACTCATTGCTTGATTA